>NZ_SPHN01000009.1:0-133163 GCF_005844145.1 Enterococcus sp. BSD2780061688st2 D3 | reverse complement strand
TCAACTGTTCTTCGACTTCCGCTTCCTCACGGTGACTAATTTTCATTCTTCTTCCCTCCCTAAACAAACATCTTTTGCAAGAAGCCTTTTTTCGTTTCTTTTAGTAAATCTAACTTACGTTGATGAAGGGTGATGGCTACGTCTAACTTTTTGAAAAACGAGCCAATCTTCACTTGCTCATCAAGTTTTGGACAGAGTAGGTTGACTTCTTTGAGGTCAGAATTGTGTAAATGAACAACGGATTTTCCTTGTGCTCGTTTCGTCATTTCTTTTTGCTGACTTCCATTTGAGATTGTAAGAGCTAAAAAAGTTGGGTTAAGTTCTGACTTTGTCTTGATGATATTCAAGTCTCCACCTAGAGCAACACCTGAAACATCAACGACTGAGGCTCTTGAGATATCTTCTGGGGTTTCACCAGATGCTGGAACAATGACTTCTCCGCCATTACTGATAACCGACTTTTCTTTCAATTCTGCAAAGGTATCAACCTTTTCAATAACGGTCTCGTATTTCGTATAAAGCCGACCATACAAAATGACAGGGTGCCCTTTTTCTACTAAATCAGCTTTAGAATAGCCATTCCCTTTTGAGAAGCCAGCCATTTCTGATAGCTTACGCTCTTCCCAATCTTCCGTAAATCCTGGGAAACGAATTTCTGGTACTTTTGCTCCGTTTTTAGGGAACATTTTTTGTAAGAATCCTTTTTTCGTTTCCTTCAGCAAATCTAACTTACGCTGATGAAGAGTGATGAGGTTGTTTAGGTTGAAGAAAAACGCACCAATTTCACGTTGTTCATCAAGATTTGGAACCAAGTAATCCAACTCACCAATCGCTGACCAGTTCACATAAATTTGAGTATTTCCTTGTGCCTGTTTGATAATTTTTGAACGTATCATTGGTGCATTAAGCATATGATATAAAAATTGAGAATCATATTTTTTATGATCCGGCTCAATTCTTTCTGTTCGTTGGTTATACACGTAAGAATCGTTGCTATCAATAAGCAAGACACGTCCTATAATATTTCCTGATGCGGTTTTGTCGTTCAAAATCATGGTTAAATCACCTTTATTTAATACACGGTTTCTCGTTTTATCTGTCAATTCTGCACGTATATTTTGGTCTGTATAAACGCTTTGTTCAGAATAACTTCCAATACTGATTACTTTATATTTTCCGCCTTCAACAAATTCAGATTCAATAGATGTTCCGCCGGTAGATTTACCAAATTCTTTTAACTTACGCTGTTCCCAATCATCCGTAAATCCAGGAAACCGAATTTCTGGTTGCGTATCATTGCTCATGTTTGAACACCTCCAACGCACCTTGCAACCACGCTTCATTTTCAGGTGTTGTTTGCAGGGAAGAGATAGCTTCTAAAAGTTCTTTTTCTAGCACTTGCTGTTCTTGTCGTATCTTCTTGATGTCATTTCCGACATGAACCATATCAATTGGTTCTTCTTCTTCGAAAGTATCTACATAGCGTGGGATATTTAAGTTATAGTCATTTTCTTTGATTTCATCAAAGGTTGCCAAATGAGCGTATTTCTCGACATCTTTTCTTTCAGCATAGGTTTCGAGGATTTTTTGAATATTTTCTTCCGATAATTTATTCTGATTTTTTCCTTTGACAAATTCTCGACTAGCGTCAATGAATAATACATCTCGAGTTTGACGATTCTTCTTCAATACAATCACCGTCGTGGGAATCGATGTACCAAAGAACAAGTTCGCAGGCATACCGATCACAGCATAAATACTGCCGTCTTCTAATAATTTTTGACGAATGACCCCTTCTGCAGCGCCACGGAATAAAACTCCGTGTGGTAAGACGATGGCCATGGTACCTGTTTCCTTCAAATGATAGAACCCATGAAGAAGAAACGCAAAATCTGCTTTGGATTTTGGCGCTAATTTCCCATAACGATTAAACCGAGAATCATCTAAGAAAGTCGTATCTGCTGACCAGTTAGCCGAATAAGGTGGATTCATCACTACTGCATCAAATGTGTAAGGTTCATCTGTTGGCCAGTCCTTATTCAACGTATCCCCATTGCGGAGATTCATTTCTTCGGCATCTACCCCATGTAAAATCAAGTTCATTTTTGCTAGATTGTATGTCGTTGTATTCAATTCTTGCCCATGATATTTAACGTTATCTGGGTGAGTTAAGTAGTTACGTACGTTTAACATCAATGAACCTGAACCCATCGTTGGATCAAAAACACTAAAGAATCGTCGTTCTTTTTGATCTAACGTCACGATTTGTGCCATCATATCAGAAACCATATGAGGCGTGTAAAATTCTCCTGCTTTCTTCCCTGCTTCTGAAGCAAATTGACTGATCAGAAATTCATACGCATCCCCGATCACGTCCCCATCGTGACCTAAAACTTCTACATCATTTAATTTCTTGATGACTTCGGTAATCGTCACATTTCGTTGTTGCTCATCTGTTCCTAGTTTTTTTGATTGGAGATCCACATCATCAAATAACCCATTAAATTGATTGTAGGTAGATGCCAATTGCACAAAGGCTTTGTTTAGATCATTCAATTGGAACGTTGCTTGTTTTGCTTGATCCGCTAAGACGTTGAAAAGATACTCTGGTGAGATCGAATACCCCAAAATATCAACGATTGTGGCAATCAGGTCTTCTTTTGATTCTTCATCTGAAAGTAATTCACGATACAACATCGTTTGTTTGCTTACTGTGTCATATTCCTCTAAGGATTCATCTGCTAAAAGAACCACTTGTTCCAACAAACGGTCGGATAAATATTTATAGAAAATCAGCCCCAATAAATAATTTTTATATTCTGACGCATCCATTTTACTACGGAGATTATCTGCCGCACTAAATAATTTTTGATTTAATTCTGCACCCAAAAAGATACACTCCTATCTCTTATTTAAAGTTGCTATATACCCTCTTATTTTAGCATACTCCCTTTTAGAAAAAGCAAAAAAAAAGAAAGAAACTTATTCTTGCTAATAAACTACGCGAAAGGAGTCTAACGTTGTTTGATATAACTTAGACTGATCGTTAACTTATTTTTTATATTTCTACATAGTTATCTTTAGAACCATTTCAGATACATATGAAACAATTACATATGATTTTTTCATAAAAAAACAGTACTGTCTAGTAGTATAAAATATACAAATTTCTTAAAAATTTTTTCACTAAAATCACTACCTGAAACAGTCTAAAACACTTATATATCAACGTTTAATGAGACTATCTCCGTTTCATTTCAGATACAAATAAATATAGTCGGGCTCCAAATCCGAAAAAAAAATACCCCCAGTAGCTTATCCTAAGCTACTGGAGATGTATAAGTACGGTCATATAACAACGGGGTGGGGTAATTAATAAAAAGATGGAAAAACCGTTATTCAATAACTTTTTTAAATACTTCGTTGTAATCAGTTACCTGTCCGTTCTTAAATACCACAGAATAATCTTTTTTCCCATTTTCAAGTAACCTAAGTGGGATATCTTTACCAACTTGCTCTGTAACTGCATTACTGATACCTGTTAGATTAGCTAATAAATCTGATAAAGATTGAGCATCAGTCGGAATCTCTGTATCAGTATTTATCGTTATTCCCTTATCTTCATTTACAAGTTTCCAAGTAGGTGGTATAGCCGCGTATGTTTTTATGAACGTATCAATTTTTTTATCTACAGTTTGTCTTGATATTGTATCGTTTTTCTTTTCTACCTTACCAATTGGACTCTCATCTTTCGTAGTCCTATAAAGAGTGGCTGTTGATAAGTGTTCATCCAAATTTACCAACACAGTTAATTTATCTTTTTCACCGTCAATAGGCATGAACGTTATATTGCTTATTCCCGTGGTTTCCTTTAATTCTGGAATCGCTTTAACTAATTCATCTTTTGATATCATGATTGAACGAAATGTAGTTGAATCAAATTTTTTATGTCTTAGAGTATACTTAAAATCCACCATTTCACCATTTTTTTGTAGTTCTATTACTCTGTCTTCAGTTATTTTAAAATTATAGTCTACAGGAATTTTCTCAGCAGTTCCTGACCAATATCCATAGAAATCTTTATCTTTATTTCTACAACCTGATAATTGAATAACCAGTATAGTTCCTATAACCAAAAATATACCTGTTTTTAAATAATTCTTTTTCATCATAAAGCTCCTCTTTTAAAGCATTTAATCAACAATGTAAGAACCCAATTTTTAAAGCTCTTTAAAAACAATTTCCATCAATTATTATAACATTATTTTTCTCATCTATATTAGTATTTTATTTACAGGGAATCAAAAAAACTCCTTAGTAAGCTTACACCTTTAGGAGTTCCTGTTTGGACGGTATACATAATACATTTAAATCAATTTAACATTAACACCTCAGTATATGGTATCTCTACATATACACGGTCTTTCTTTGGATAGTACTCGACATTTATATTGATAGCACTTCCATTGTCTAACGTAGCTTTAGCCCGGTACGTGTTATCACCATTATCATGAGTGATCGTCACATCATCACATGACCGATTTAAGTTATACTGTTCTTGTAAAATCTGAGTTACCAATGGTTCAGATGACTTCTCTAGTCCAGATGAACCCGTCATTCTTGAAAAAATTATACCTATAATAGCCAAGACAACAATACCTATAATGACAAACTTCTTGTTCATATTTACTTTATTCAACTTTTTATCTCCTATCTCCAAAATAATTTGCTCTTATCCCTCTCATCAGTACATTGACATCCCTAAAAGTACACCAAAGATTGCTCCAGCTACCCCTGCTATCATCAAAATCGTACCCATTTTCTCATCTTTTTCTCCATATAAGTAGCCCATAATAACAGCAACAGCACCAAATACAACAGGAATAAATGCTAACGATACTACCATAGAAACCCAACCAATAATCAAATACAGCTTCCCTGTCTCTTGTCCATGTACGATTTGTTCCTTCATTTCACTAAATGTCTGCTCAGTACTTTTCTTTACTTCGTCTGCTCCAGTTGTCTCATCTGTTTCTTGTAATGCTCCGCAAAACTGGCAATACTTACTTTCATCTGTTAATTCTTTACCACATTTTCTACAATACATGTCTTCTCCTCCTAAAATCATTCAATTGCTTATTAGTTAACTGTTTACTTTATTAAACACATCAGAAAACAGCTCGTTTATTGGTACACTTAATATCTCAGAAAGCATTTTCATTTGATAGGGTTTAGGAATCGTTCTCCCTGTTTGCCACGAACTTACACATTGCTGTGTAACATTCATTTTTTTGGCTAACTCAGTTTGAGAAAATCCTTTTTCTTTTCTGTATCGGCTGAGATTACTTACTTTTTTCATGATTCTCCCCTCCTGTTTTATTATATACAACAATATGATGTATTTCAACTCATAAAATATATAAAAACTTCAAATATCATTACAAATACAACAACTTGTTGTATTCTACTGAGAAGGGGGGTGTATTAATGAAACAGAAACAATATGCAAAGGTCATTAGAGAAAAGCGAAAAGCTCTCGGGTGGACACAAAAAGAATTAGCTAAAAAAATCTTCTCTACACAACAGGCAGTAGCAAGATGGGAAAATTCTGTAACAGAACCTAACCTCGATAGCTTAACAGCTCTTTCTAGAGCCCTAGGAACCCCTGTAAGCCATTTTCTAGACAATGTTGTCGTAGATTATGAGGAAGAGTTTTTGGCTCTCTATCGTTCTCTTAGCACTGAAGATGCAGTTCGAACAATTGACTATATGAAGCTATTAAAAAGGCAAGAAAATGAACGCAATCAGCTATTGAAAGATTGAAAAATAAATAACCCACCGAACTTTAACGGTGGGTGTATTGAGATGAAATAAGATTAAGAGCTATGGATAACCTATCTAGTTTAATACAATTGGGTCTTTTCTCTTCCTTACTCTCCGTCCATCATCTCTTGTTACACTTGTAAATTGATAAAGAGGAACTAATTCAACTCCTGATAATATCAATTCTTTTATTACTTCATCTATCCCTGCTCCTTTTGCTAGGTAGACTAAAAAACTACTACTTGCTTTCACATTGTATAGTCTCTTAATATCCTTAGAAGCTCGTTCAAGAGTGAATCCTTGTTTAACAAAGTAGCCTCTGTTTTCTTTTAAAGCATTTTCCACGCTGTTATTCCCAACATTACGTAGACGTTCACAAACAGTGTTAGTAAGTTCTTTCTCTGTCATTATATATGTTCCTTGCCACGATAAGCCCTGTAAAACTTCATGTGCTTCATCTAAAATCAATTGTTTTTCCTTGCTAAGTTCTGATCGGGAATTTTGAGGAAATACTCTTTTAGCCTCTTTTTCGTTAAAACATATCTTAACCCATTCATAAGAAAAATATTGATATGTAAAATGAAATTTTTCCAGAAGTGGAAGGATATCTTCATTCAATTTTTGAATCACAGAAGTTGCATTAAAAACGTCTAATCGATAGACATTGCTTCTCTTATGATTAAAGTTTCCTAACGCTTTCTCTTCCTTTAACCTATTTAGGTATTCGAGCATCTTCAAAGGAACATCTTCATCATCTAATTTTTTTATCAATCCTATAAAAGTCATAAGTGATAGTAACTTATTACATTTATCTATGTCATAAGTTTTACCATAGTAAAAACTCATTTTTTTAGCTAATTGTTCCCCCGACAAAATACAAGTCACACTTTCCTTACTATAATCAAAAAAATTAACATCAGAAAGCAAGACATCATAGACACGTCGCATTTCCTCTAGATAATTCCTTATTGTCCTGAAAAGTTTGTCTTTCATTGATTCAAGAGTGTCAAAAAGTACTTTTGATTCCTCTTTCAATTTTCGAAAATGTGTAGGATACAAGTCTAGGTTCTCTAATAGCCAATTAAATGTTTCTACCCGACTGTCTTTCTTTAAAATTAGCATCACAACTCCAATAAAATTTTCACTGATATCACAATTACTGGAATGACAATAAAAAATGGAATGCCCAGTTTTACTGGTAAAAATACTAGCAGAGGGATTATGATCGTTGTGAAACAGACATCTTAAGTTTTTACTTGACTTAAGTAATTTATTCATATCAATGGTTAACAATCTTTCATAAATCTCATTAAAAGACATGTCGGAGGAATCAAACAGGCAGTCTTTAAACCACTGTTTCATTTCTTCTTTGTCGTCATTTTTTATCAACTTAACAAAATCGGTTTCATTGACTAGTTCATACTCTCTCCCTGAATCACTTTGACAATTTTTAGAACATGTCATGGTAAAATCAATCGGAAGCTCAGTAATATCTAACATGTTGTCTTCATTAATTATTATCACTGCATCTGACTTATATCCTCCAAAAAACATTCTATTCGAAGCATTTACATTGTCATCACACCCGGGGATGTTCTTTTTCAAGTATTCGTAAACAGCAACCATTTTACCATAGTCAGTAATTGCTTCTTTTAATAGAAAGACAATCTTGTATTTTTCTAGATTTTCAGAGTACCGAATACTTTTTTGTATCGCAAACGCAGAATTATGAACTAAATTGATAGATAAAACCTTTTCTATGCTTAAGTATCTACTATCATCTTTACTCAAATCTACTACCTTCCCCTTCTCATCTTTAACAGTGTTATCAACATCCAGAATAATTACTCTGGTTTCCACAAAACTCTCCTTGTCATTGCCTTTATTCTTTGTCTTGCTTGGAATAAATGATTGTGATGAATTTAGTATCTCTACAAACTCATCTCTTGTAACTTCTCTATAGTTATCTAAACACCTATCTCTTACATCAGTTTTTTCTTTTTTTGTAACTGGCTTCTCTAATAATTTTTCTTTATCTACATAAATTGGAATATTAATCATTGATGTTTCCATTTGTGTTTCCTCCTTATAAAATTCTGTTAAAGACTAAAACATACAGATAATAAAAACAAACTCTTTATTACTATATGTTTTAGTCTTATTTGTTTACTCAACCTTTATACCGTTCCATGAAACTATCAATATCAGATTTTTTGAATCTAATGACCGTATCAATTTTTATAACAGGTAACCCGTATTGAGAAACATATTTTCTAATCGTTCCTACTGATACACCTAGATATTCACTTGCCTGCTGATAGTCCATATACTCTAGAGTGACTCCAGAAATAATGTCTTCTAGCATAGGCTTTAGCACTGTAATTATCTCTTTCACTTGTTGTTCAACTTGTATAGAAACAATGCTATCAATGATTTGTAGAGACATATTTTCCCCTCCTTTCGTGATTGCTTGAACAAATTTTCTAAGAATTATCTTCGTATTTTTTGCTCAAAATAAAAGTATTTTGTTATTAACCGATTAATCAAACAAAAAATGATTACCAGTTCATCGACATACACATAATACCTCGACGAAAAAGGGGTGTCAATAGTTTTGTTAAATTTATTTACAACACCCCTTTTTTAAGGTATACTAATTTTAGGAGGTGTGGTCAATATGATAAAGCGTCCACCAATAAATTATTTAGAACGAAAAAAGATACTCGGAACAAAAATAAAAGCTATAAGAAAGAGTAAAAAATTAACACAACCAGCATTTGGTCTTATGATTAACAACGGTCAATTGATTGACAAAAAAACTATCTACGAATGGGAAAAGGGAACCTATTTACCAATACCAGAGCGATTATCCCGAATTGCTGATTTGGGAAATATGAGTATAGAGGAGTTAGTTTGTGGCAATGTAGAAGAATATATTTTGGGAATTATTCTTTATAGAGATAGCATTGTACTAGATGGTATAACATTTCCAGATAAAAACCTGTTCCAGCATCTTCGTCAACAGTTCCCACCAGTACACTCTAATTTAGATACATGGCTGGATAGATATTCCAAATTAGAACCAGAGATGCAAGAATTTATTGCTAACAAGACTTGTAATAAAGTTAAAAATGAAAAAATTAGTCTTTTCAATATCTTAAAAATAGAAGAATTATTCATCAATGCTATTGTAGAAGAATTTGACAATAACATTCTTTTCCTCACTAGCAGTATAGAAGAACTACTAGAAAGAATGGTAGATGAATGGCTACCTATTCAATTGAAAGACATGTCTTATCCCGAAGAAGCTGTGAGAGAAATTACTGATAATATAAACAAGCTAGAACAAACGATTTCATCAATTGGGAAAAAATACACTAAGAAAAAAATGAAGGGAGGTGATACCATCTAGTGGTAAGTACTCCTTGTAAACTAAGAGGAGATGATTTCATGGCAAAAATATCAAAGTACAAAAAGAAAAACGGTCAAGTGGCGTGGATGTATAAAGGACACATTGCCACCGATCCACGAACTGGTGAAAAAATAAATACTACGAGAAGAGGTTTTAGTAGCAAACAAGAAGCTCAAAAAGATTATGACGAGTACAGACATCAAATATTATACGGTGTTAAAAAGAAAGCACCTGATATGACATTTGAAGACCTGTATAATGAATGGATAACTCATCAGCGTACCAGTGTTAAAGCTTCAACAATCGCAATCTCAGTAAGATACGCAAATAATCAAATACTTCCAGCATTTGGTAAGCTTAAACTATCGAATATCTCTGTCCCATATTGTCAAAAAGTGGTAGATGAATGGCACAGTAAATATGAAAGTTACGATTATATGAGAAAACAGACTGCACAAATTTTACGCTACGGGGTTGCAATGCAATATATTGACAATAATCCTATGGAAAAAACACTTCTTCCACGAAAAAAAGAGTATGAGAAAAATCGTAAATTTTACTCAAAAGAGGAGCTTAATAATTTACTGGATGCTTTTAAAGATTTTGGTAACATGAAACAATACGCCTTCTTCAGATTATTGGCATACACAGGTATGAGAAAGAGTGAAGTACTCGCTTTACAGTGGAAAGACATAGACACGTTTAATAAAGAACTACATGTCAATAAAACTCTTGCTGTAGATGAATTTGGTAAAGTTATAATTCAATCTCCGAAAACAAGAGCTTCTAGACGAGTTATCTCTTTAGATACTGAGACTCTTTCTATCCTCAACAACTGGAAATTACAGCAAAAAGAAGAGTATTTAAAACTTGGATACAATACTAGCTCTAAAGAGCAACATGTTTTTACAACAGTTAAAAACACTCTATACATTCCAAACACTGTTAATGATTGGTTAAGATATATTTTGAAAAAATATAACTTGCCTCGTATTACACCTCATGGGTTTAGACATACACATGCTAGTTTATTATTAGAAGCAGGAGAATCTGTCAAGGTAGTTCAACAACGATTAGGGCATGAAAATAGTAAAGTGACATTAGACATCTATGCACATATTACAAATAATGCACCTAAGAAAACAGGTCAAGACTTTGCTGATATGATGGCTCATCAGTAAAAGAGCTGGTCAAAATCTGGTCATTTCTAGTATACAGGCAAAACAAAAAAGCTAGAACCCTTATATATCAAGGGTTCTAGCTCCTATAACAGGTTTACCCAACACTGCCTTCCATCTCATAACTGATCAATCGGTTGAGTTCGACTGCGTATTCCATTGGTAGTTCTTTGGTGAATGGTTCGACGAAGCCCATGACGATCATTTCAGTGGCTTCGGCTTCGGTCAAGCCGCGGCTCATTAGATAATAGAGTTGTTCTTCTGAGATTTTTGAGACTTTGGCTTCGTGCTCAAGAGAGACTTGGCTGTTGTGGATCTCGTTGAATGGGATCGTATCGGATTTGGATAACTCGTCCATGATGATCGTGTCACATTCGATGTGGGAAATAGAACCTGGGCTGTTTTTTGCAAAGGTTACTTGTCCACGGTAGTTTACTTCACCGCCGTCTTTTGAGATTGATTTTGAGACGATCGAGCTTGAAGTGTTAGGTGCATTGTGGATCATTTTCGCTCCTGTGTCTTGAACTTGGTTGGCTCCGGCGAATGCGATTGAAAGCATCGTGCCGCGTGCGCCTTTCCCGTCTAAGTAAACGCTTGGGTATTTCATTGTTGTTTTTGCGCCTAAGTTGCCGTCGATCCATTCGACTGTGGCACCTTCATAAGCTTTTGCCCGTTTAGTTACTAGATTGTAGACATTGCTAGACCAGTTTTGGATCGTTGTGTAGCGGCAATACGCATCTTTTCTGGTAAAGATTTCGACGATTGCGGCATGTAGACTGTTGCTGGAATAGGTTGGCGCAGTACAGCCTTCGACATAGTGGATGCTGGCGCCTTCGTCTACGATGATCAGTGTACGTTCGAATTGTCCTGTGTTTTCTGCATTGATCCTAAAGTAGGTTTGCAATGGGACATCGACTTTCACGCCTTTTGGTACATAGATGAATGTACCGCCAGACCAAACGGCTGAATTGAGAGCAGCTAATTTGTTGTCTGTTGGTGGAACAAGTTTTGAAAAATATTCTTTGAAGAGTTCTGGATATTCTTTTAAGGCAGAATCTGTATCTGTAAAGATGATCCCTAACTTTTCAAATTCATCTTTCATGTTATGGTAGACGACTTCTGATTCGTATTGGGCAGAAGCGCCGGCTAAGTATGCACGTTCTGCTTCTGGTATACCGATTTTTTCAAAGGTTTCTTTGATTTTATCTGGAACATCTTCCCAGTCACGTGCTGGCTTGTCACTTGGTTTTTGATAGTATTTGATGGCATTGAAATCAATGTCTGATAGATCGGGTCCCCAACTTTGCATTGGCATTTTGTTGAATGTTTCTAGTGATTTCAAGCGAAATTCAAGCATCCATTCTGGTTCGCCTTTGATTTTAGACATTTCGCGAACAACTTCTTCTGTTAGTCCTTCTCCTGTACTAAAAACTGGTTCTACATCATCGTGAAAACCAAATTTGTATTCTTCTAATTCTGGTACGCCCATGTTCTCACTCCTCTTCCTTATGGTAATGATGGAAGGTTGCAGTACCGTCTTCTTCCATTGCTTTTCCTAAAGCTTTCCAGCCTAAAGTGGCACATTTGATTCTGGCAGGAAATTTAGCAACACCGCTTAGCATCGCTGCATCTCCTAACTTATCTAGGTCTGCTACTTCTTTACCTTGAACAAGTTGTAAAAAATCAACGGCTAACTTTTCGGCTTCTTCGACTGACTTCCCGATGACTGCATCTGTCATCATAGATGCACTGGCTGTGCTGATTGAACAGCCGCTGCCATCAAATGCGATATTCTTGATGATTCCTTCGTCAACTTCGATCTGCAGTTCGATGACATCGCCACAAGTGGGATTGTTCAATTCGATCTTGCTGGTTGATGCGCTCAACGTTCCTCGGTGATGGGGATGGGAGGAATGATCGAGGATGACTTGGCGGTAAAGATTGTCTAGTTTAGATAGTGCCATGTTGGAAAAACTCCTTTGTTGCGAGAATTGCATCGACTAAACGATCCGCATCTTGTTTTGTATTGTAAAAGTAAAAGCTTGCTCGTGCAGTGGCTGCGACTTGTAGATATTTCAGTAACGGTTGCGCACAATGGTGACCTGCTCTGACCGCTACTCCTTCCATGTCAAGGGCTGTTGCCACATCATGCGGATGGAGACCGTCAAGATTGAAGGCAATCACACCTGTACGTTTCGCTGGATCTTGTGGACCATAGATCGTTAGCCCTTCGATTTGTTGTAATTTTGGCAACACATAAGCGACTAACTCTTCTTCATAGTGATGGATGTTCTCCATGCCTATTGCTTCTAAATAATCGATTGCATGGCCTAGAGCAATTGCTCCTGCGATATTAGGTGTCCCTGCTTCAAATTTCCATGGGAGTTCTTTCCAAGTGCTGTCATACAACTCGACAAAGTCGATCATTTCTCCGCCAAATTCAACGGGTTCCATTTGTTCCAGCCATTTTCTTTTGCCATACAATACACCGATACCTGTTGGCCCACACATCTTGTGTCCGCTGAAAGCAAAGAAGTCACAATCAATTTGTTGTACGTCAATTGCCATATGTGGTGTAGATTGCGCGCCATCGACTACTAGGATGCCGCCTTGTTCGTGGATCATTTGTGCCAGTTCTTCAACTGGATTGATGACACCAAGGACATTTGAGACATGAGCAATCGATACGATCTTTGTGTTGCTGTTGATCAGTTCTTTGGCTTTTTCCATATCTAAAAAGCCTTCTTCCGTCAACTCGATATATTTTAAGCTTGCGCCCGTTTTTTTTGCTAATTGCTGCCAAGGAATAACATTTGAGTGATGTTCCATATAAGAAATCAAGATCTCATCACCTTCATGGATAAACTGTTCACCAAAACTTCGTGCGACCCAATTTAGGCTAGTGGTTGTTCCACGAGTAAATAGTACTTCCGCAGTTTCAGAGGCGTTGATAAAGCTTCGCACTTTTTCTCTTGCGGCTTCATATGAATGCGTGGCACGCTCGGCTAAAGTATGCACTCCACGATGGACATTGGCATTCTCATGTTCATAATAATCTTTCAAGGCGTCTAAAACAGCTTTTGGTTTTTGGGTGGTGGCCGCATTGTCTAAATAGACAAGGGGTTCATCATTGACTTCTTGAAAAAGAATGGGAAAATCTTGTCGGATCTTGTCTGCTGAAATCATGCTTTCAACTTCCCTTCGATAACTTCCACTAATTCTTTTCGCACGGCTTCTACTGGAATAGCTGTTAACACTGAACCTAAGAAACCACGAATGACTAAGCGTTCGGCTTCTTCTTTGTGTAGTCCGCGACTCATTAGATAGTACATTTCTTCTGGATCGACACGCCCGACACTTGCAGCATGTCCTGCAGTTACTTCATTTTCATCGATCAACAAGATCGGATTGGCATCTCCTCGTGCTTTATCTGAAAGCATCAATACTCGGCTTTCTTGTTGTGCATCTGCACCTTTTGCACCTTTTAAGATATGACCGATCCCATTGAATGTTAAGGCTCCTCTTTCTCTGATCACGCCGTGTTGCAAGATATGGCCAATCGTATGAGGTGCTTTATTGGTTACCCGTGTATCGATCCCTTGTGTTTGTTTTCCGGAACTGATTGCCACGATCTTCACTTCTGCGTGTGCCCCTTCTCCTACTAGATCAGAGTCAAAATCTGCGATCACATTGCCATCGTTCATGACACCGATTGCCCAATCAACTGTGGCATCGCGCATGATGTATCCTCGGCGATTCATATAAGAAGTGATGGATTCACCTAATTGATCGACTGCTGAATATTTCACTTTTGCACCAGCTTTAGCGATGACTTCAACAACGATATTTCCTGATACTTTTTTCAATTCTTCCCCTGTGGTTTGGAATCGTTCCAAGTAAGAAAATTCACTATGCTCATCGGCTACAATCAGCACATGCTTAAAGTAATGTTGTGCAATGTCGCCAACTTGGAAAAATAGTGCTTCGATTGGTTCATCGATCACCACATTTTTAGGGACATATAAAAACAATCCGGTATTCATGAAGGCCGCGTGCAAAGCGGTCAATTGGTCTTCATCCATCTTTACAGCTTTTTGCATGTAGTATTCTTTGACCAAGTCAGGATGTTCTTGCAGTGCAGTGAACAGATCGGTAAAAATGACGCCTTTTTCAGCTAATTCAGTTGATAATTGTTCAAATGTTGTCCATGTACCTTGTTGGACGAGCACTGGATTATCTTTCATCTCATCAAATGCAGCTACGTTGCCTGCTTCACTGTATTGATCTGCCATGTCTTCGATATCGAATAGTGGCCAACGATGGAATTTTACACGATCGATATGGGGAAGTGGTAGTTCATCGGCTTTAGCTAAGGCCTCTTGGCGAAATTTAGTCATCCATTCAGGTTCGCCTTTGCTTAAAGAAAAATTTGTGACAGCGTCAAGTTGTTCGAGCCATTTCTTCTCTTTCATGTCTGCTCCTCCTTACGCTTCTTCTTCTTTGTAGTCGATTCCTAATTCTCTACTGATTCCCGCATATCCTTCGGCTTCGAGACGTTTCGCAAGATCCGCATTACCAGTCATCACTACTCGGCCTTCCATCATGATATGCACCACATCTGGTGTGATGTAGTTCAATAAGCGTTGATAATGGGTGATGATCAATGCACCAAACTCATTGTTACGCATTTCATTGACACCTTTTGCAACGACTTTCAATGCATCGATATCTAGTCCAGAATCGATTTCATCTAGAATGGCAAAAGTTGGTTCGAGCATCAATAGTTGTAGGATTTCATTTCGTTTCTTTTCCCCACCAGAAAAACCTTCATTTAGATAACGTTCAGCCATTTCTTCTGGCATATTCAAAAGAGCCATTTTTTCATCTAATTTTTTCAAAAATGTCATCACAGACATCTTGTTGTCTTCTTCACGTTTGGCATTGATTGCTGCTCGCATGAATTCGGCATTGGTGATTCCTGGTATCTCACTTGGGTATTGCATGGCTAAAAACAGACCTAGTCGTGCACGTTCATCGACTTCCAAGTCTAATACATTTTTCCCATCAAACAAGATTTCGCCTTCTGTTACCTCGTAGTTTGGGTTACCCATGATTGCAGCAGATAACGTAGACTTCCCAGTTCCGTTAGGTCCCATGATTGCGTGGATTTCTCCTGTTTTCATTGTTAAATTGACGCCTTTAAGGATTTCTTTTTCCTCAATCGACACATGTAAATTTTTTATTTCTAAGACAGACATGCCAAATTACCTCCAAATTCTGTTTCGTTCTCACTCATTTTAGACTAATTGAGAATGAATCGCAACGTTATAAGTGCTTAAAATCAAATGTTTTTTCACGCATTATCATTAAATTATGATTTCTAAATAATAATATATATAAAGTAAAACGAAAAAAAGAGCAAGATAAAAGTTAAAACTCTCTTTTATCTCACTCTTTGGATGAGTGTGGGATAAAACTAAAAATCAGGTTTGCTACAGACTCTCGAATAAACGGCGGGAGCAAAAAGCAACTCCTTCGGAAATAAGCCGAAATTCACAAAAATTTGAAAAGCAATTTTCGTTCATTTCTTCTTATTTCTCGGAGTTAAACACTTCTGTCCCAGCCTCTCTCAAATAAATGGCGTCTAAAAGTCAGTTTTTTCGGAAATTTCAAAAAAAAAAACGAGCAATACGAAAAGCGTATTGTTCGTTTTTTTCTCGACCTCATCATTTTTCAACGTTTTTATTTTGCGTCTGCATCTACAGGTTTAACAGAACCGCCCCATTTGTCTTCGATCCATTTTTGCACATCTTCACGGTGTAGGACTTCGATCAATTTCTTGATTTTGTCGCTATTTTCGTCGCCTTTACGTGTAGCTATGATATTCACATAAGGTGAATTGTCTTTTTCAAGCAACACTGCATCTTTTAGAGGATTCAAACCGGCACCATAAGCAAAGTTTGCATTGATTGCCACTAGATCGCCTTCATCATTTTGATACGTTGAAGCCAATAATGATGGATCAATCGTGTGATTGAATTTCAAGTTTTTAGGATTTTCAGAAATATCATCGAATGTCGCTGTTTCCAAATCAACACCGTCTTTGACTTTCACTAAGCCAGCGTCTTTGAGGATCGTGATGATTCTTCCCCAGTCAGATTCTGAATTTGAAGTGATCACTGTTGCACCATCTTTTAATTCAGAGATATCTTTGATTTTCTTTGAGTACAAGCCCATTGGTTCGATGTGGACAGCACCAGCATTGACAAAATCATATCCTTTGTCTTTGATTTCTTTGTTTAAGTAAGGAATATGTTGGAAGTAGTTGGCATCGATATCTCCTTCTTCCAATGATTGGTTCGGTAAGACATAATCGTCGAATTTGACGATGTCCAGTTTGATTCCTTCATCTTTTAACAATGGTTTGACATGTTCCAAAATCTCTGCGTGAGGTGTTGGTGAAGCACCGATTTTCAAAGTTGTATCATCTTTTTTACTACTTGATGCTGAGTCTTTCGTGTCGCCGCTGTTGCCACAAGCAGCTAATCCCACAGTCAGCAATAATGCTGCTGCAAATCCAAAAATTTTCTTTTTCATATCCTATATCCCCCTATATCTTACTATCTTTTATCTGTTTTCTTCGTTAAGAAATCACCGATTCCTTGAACAATAAAAACAATGACTAATATAATTAAAGTCGCAACAAATGTCACGGTCAGATTACCACGTTGGTAGCCTTCTTGCCAAGCAAGGCCACCTAGTCCACCAGCACCGATTGCACCCGCCATGGCAGTAAACCCAATCATCGAAATCGTTGTAACTGTTAATCCAGAAATCAGTGCAGGTACACTTTCAGGAATCAAGACTTTCCAGATGATTTCCCAATAACTGGCACCCATTGCATCAGCTGCTTCCACTACACCTGGGCTGACTTCACGAAAAGCAATTTCAACTAATCGTGCGTAAAAAGGAGCTGCTGATAGAACCAGCGCTGGGATTGCTGCTTCAGCACCCAACATCGTTCCCACGATCGCTTTTGTAAATGGAATGATCAAGACCATCAAGATCATGAACGGCGTTGAACGGAAAATATTACTGATGATCGAAACAATCCCATAAATGATTCGTGCATATGGCTTATTTTTCCGCCCGATAGAGTACAAGATCAAGCCTAAGATCAGCCCGATAATCGTGACTAATACCATGGAGATCAAAGTCATGTAGAGAGTATCGATGATCGCCTGTTGCATTGTTTCTGGATTGATTTTACTAAAATCTAGGTACGTTTCTGCAAAACTTTTATCCACGGTGGATCACCTCCACCCCAACACCTTGTTCTTTAATAAATAATTCTGCTTGATCCAATTCTTTTTCCTCTCCTGTCATCAGAGTGGTCAAAGAACCAAAAGAGCCTTCTTTTGCTTGTTTGATTTTTCCGTAGACCACATTGATATCCACATTGTATTTACGGATTGCCTGTGAAATCACTGGTTCATTGGCATTCTTTTCATTAAATGTCAAAGTGACTAAGCGTCCTTTAGGGTTTTCTTTGATCAATGTCGCTAACAATTCACTCGAATCTGCCTCAGGTTCGATATCTTGTTGTACAAACCGTTTTGTGACTTCTTGTCTTGGATTTCTAAAGACCGTCAAGACATCGCCTTCTTCAACGACTTTCCCACGTTCCATGACTGCTACTTTATTACAGATTTTACGAATGACGTTCATTTCATGTGTGATTAAGACGATCGTCAAATTCAATTTTTTATTGATTGCTAACAAGAGATCTAGTACTTCTTCTGTCGTCTGTGGGTCCAATGCACTAGTTGCTTCATCACAAAGCAGGATTTCTGGGTCATTGGCTAACGCTCTGGCAATCCCGACACGTTGTTTTTGGCCACCAGATAATTGAGAAGGATATGCGTTTCCTCGTCCTTCTAAACCAACCAGACCGAGTAATTCTTCCGCACGTGCTTTGCGCTTTGCTTTAGGGACTCCAGCCAATTCTAAAGGAAGCTGAATATTTTCTAACACTGTTCGTGACCATAACAAGTTGAAATGTTGGAAAATCATCCCGATTTTTTTACGAAAACTTCTTAAGTCTTTATTTTTCAATTTAGTGATTTCTTGACCGTTGACGATGACTTCTCCGCTAGTGGGTAGTTCTAATCCATTCAGTAGTCGAACTAACGTACTTTTACCTGCTCCGGAATAACCGACGATTCCATAAATATCACCTTTTTCAACGTTTAATGAAACATCATCTACTGCTTGGATCGTTCCATTTTTTCCGCCGAATGTTTTTTTGACATTCGTTAATTGGATCAATGACATATCGCTCACATCTTCCTTTTATTTTTTACTTAGAAACAAAAAAGCCTTCGTCCCCTTGCTTTGAGCAAAAGGACGAAAGCTTAAACTTCCGTGTTACCACCTTGATTCGCTGCTATTTCACAATAACAACCTTAAACAGTACTTGGATAGAATTCTTCAAAAACAGTTCCGCATACCGCTGTGCTTTAACGGGCACTCCCGTAGTAAGTTTGCCATGGCTCACTTACTCTGCTCTAAGACCATCTTCCATCTCATGTTCGTTACCCATTTTCAGCAGACAGGGCTCTCTTCAAACGTCTATGACATGTACTCTTCTTTTCAAAGCTTTATCTATGATTGTTCTGATTATAGCAGTTGTAAAATTACGTGTCAATATTTTACCCAAAGCTTTTTACTATTTTCTGAAAGTTCTTGTTTTATATTTCTTCAAATTCTTTTGGATCGACCTCTTTGAAACTCAAGATCCATGCATTCATTTCATCTTCATCATTCAAGATGTTGATGTCTTCATTGATTTTTTCATTCACAGAAGAAATGGTTCCTGACAATGGACTAGCAAATTCATTGACTGCTTTTTCTGCTTCCACTTCGATCAACGGTTCACCGCTTTTAAATGTTTGTCCTTCTTTTGGTAAATTCGCAAAAGTGATATCCCCAAGTTCTTCTTGCGCTTCATTCGTTAAGCCAACACAATATTCTTTGCCATTGAACAATATCCAAAGATTATTCTTTTTCTTCAAGTGTTTCCCAGCCATTTTATATCAATACTCCTTCGTATGTTTTTTCATTAAAGCCAATTGCGACGAGTTGTTTGTCTTTGACGATCAACGGACGTTTGATGAGCATTCCATCAGTAGAAAGAACAGCACTAGCTTTTTTTACTGAAAAATCAGCGATTTGGTCTTTCAGCCCTAACTCCCGATACTTCATTCCGCTTGTGTTGAACAAACGGCGCATCGGTATTTCATTATGGGTGAGCCATTCTTCGATAGTTTCTGCTGATGGTGTATCTGCAATCATATCAACGACTTGATAGTCAATGTGATGTGCATCTAACCAAGCTTTTGCTTTTTTGCAAGTTGAACATTTAGGGTACCAATAAAAACGATACAACTGTTGTTACCTCCTAGAAGTTTTTGCAGGTGCCTCATTTTGGTATCTCATTGATAAGATCAAACCGATACCGATCATATTTCCTAAAATGGATGATCCCCCTTGGCTGATAAAAGGAAGAGGAATCCCGGTCAATGGTAATAAGCCAATGTTTGCACCAATGTTTTCGAAGACATGGAACAAGAGCATCATGATCAAGCCACTTGCGATATACGCATAAAATTCATTATTCGTATCAAAGCAGACCCGTATCATACGATAAATCAAGATAAAATACAAGAAAATGACAAAGGCGCCGCCAATAAAGCCAAAATTCTCACCAATGACTGTAAAGATCATATCTGACTCACGCACGGGCACATAGATATTACTTACGTTGAATCCTTTTCCAAACAAACCACCAGTTCCGATGGCTAATAACCCTTGAGCAGGCTGATAGCTCATGCCCGAGGTATCGTGAAACGGATCGAGCCAGGAATCGATGCGGGCAAACTGATATGATTTAAAGCCCACTTTATAGAGCAATTCTCTTCCGCCGTCTGTAGTAACTAAAAAAATCGTTCCTGCGCCAACAAGAACAGCTAAAGCAATCACAGGCACAATGATTCGCCAAGAAATTCCTGACATGAGGAATATTCCTCCAAAAATAGCTAAAAAGACAAGCATCGTCCCAAAATCATCTTGGGCCATTATCAGTGCTAAAACAGGGAGTGTCACGATCAACATTTTCCCTATCAGCCAAAAATCTGATTTTGCTGTCCGTTCTTTTAGTTGCGTGTTATGTTTCGTGACGATCAGTGCCATCATCAATATATACGCGATTTTCATCAATTCAGCGGGCTGAAAAGTGAAGGAACCAAAACTAAACCAGTTTTTCGAACCTGTAGACGCTTCTAAATTACGATCATAAAATTTCAATAAGAGCGCCATGACTACTAATCCTAGTCCGTATAGATAGGGAGTCAGTTTCCAGATCCATTTTGAATTCAAATGCATAATCACTATAATAGCAACCGATCCGACTAAGTACCAAAGAAGTTGCATGCCTACGCCCTTTATTACTGACGGATTGTTGGGATCATGACTAAGCGCAACGTATAAAGACAGTAAACCAATCAAACATAATAAAAAGACCGGTAAAATCACGCCATAATCGATCCGGTTATCGTTAGAAGCTTTTACTTTTTTTTCCATGTTTCATCCCTTTTCTTAAAAACCATACTGTTCTTTATTATAGCGGTCTCCCTAAATAAAAGAAAGTTAAAGCAAGGACATTTGAGAAATTTTAAACTCTCCCTCATTTAAGCATATCTGTCTCACTTTCAAGCTGTTTCTTTGCAGAAATCCCAAAGAAAAGCGACTTTATTCTCGATGGTCTTTTTCTTTTCTTTGATAGATTTCATTGTAAACAAGTATTTCTTTGGCAATCGACTGGAGAACTTCTGAAACTAGATTGGTTCGTTGAACGAGGTAAAATTTCCGTTTATACTCCAAAGATTCAAACTTCACGCCTTCTGGTACCGCACGTTTCGATAAAATCGATCGTCCGACTCCTTCTTTTAGTAAGGCAGCAATCACCTCATTACTTTTAACGAGCATCTTCTTTCCATGAATATTTTTTTCTTCAAAATAGCGTTGGGTGTAGTGAAAAACACCAGAAGTCGATTCTCTGACTAGCCAAAGTTTACTTTCTGGATCACCAGCAATCACCAATTCATCTTCCATCAAAGAAAACCGCTGTACTCCTGACGTTTCCAAGGGCTTTTCAATAAAACCAAAATCAGCGTCATGCTTCGCAATTTGATCCAACGAGTCATGGGAATTGGCAAAAGCTACAACAAAATTTACTTTTGGGAATTTTGGGATCAGATAACGCAAAAGTTTCGGCAACAAATATACTGCAAATGTATGCGAAGCAACGATCCGGCATACTTCTTCTTCATTTTGTTCATCTAATAGTTGCTGTTGTGTTACTTGCCATTCTTCCAACAGGATCAACGCTCGTTCATAGAGAAGATCCGCTTGTTTTGTCGGTCTCATTTCTTTTCTGCCATTCCTTTCAAAAAGAATGACGCCTAGCTCTCTTTCTAACTGTTTCACTTGGTTAGAAACAGCTGGTTGGGATAAAAACAATAGTTCTGCAGTACGTGAAAAGTTTCTCGTTTCGTAAACCACACGAAAAGTTGTCAATAATTTCAACATAAGCTCACTTCCATAACTTTTTATTATAATTACTATAATAACTATTTGATTTAAATATAACAGAATATGACTATAATAGTAAGTGTAAAGCACATCGCTTGAAATTGGAAAGAGAATAATTTCTTTTTCCAATAGTTGCTCAAGGAAGGAGGCTGGGACAGAAGTGTTCAACTCCGAGAAATAAGAAGAAATTAACGAAAATTGCTTTTCAAATTTTTGTGAATTTCGGCTTATTTAAGAAGGAGTTACTTCTACTCCCACCATCTATTCGTTTTTAACGAATAAGACAAAAGTGTTTCTTACTTTTGTCCCACGCTCGTAGCGATAAGTAAAAAACTCTTAACATATTTGTTTATTTCCCACTGAACAGTATAAATTTGTTCGAATTACTATCAACCCTTTCCAAATTACTTATCGCTACACCTTGAGTTTCTTGATTCAGTTTCTGACACAAAAAATTTATAGAAGGAGAATGTAAATGAAGAATTTTTTGAAGATTATTCCAATTCCTATTTGCGGGCTAATTCTTGGTTTAGCTTCTTTAGGAAATCTATTCAAAGAATATCATTTGGTTTCATTAGGTAATCTTGTCGGTGGCATAAGTATGGTATTGATGGTTTTGATGTTTATTAAATTATTCATTCTATTTGAACATACAAGACAAATGTTACACGACCCAATTATCGGTTCTGTTTCACCAACATTCACTATGTCATTGATGGTCATCTGTACTTACTTCGTTTCATTTACGAGTATTGCGCCTCTCGTGAAGGCGATTTGGCTGAGTGCAGTGGTTTTCCAAATTGTGTTGGTCCTTTACTTTACGTATCATCATGTCGTAAAAGCAGATCTATCGATTGAAGCCATTTACCCAAGTTGGTTCATCATTTATGTGGGCTTTGGTGTAATTACTGTAACAGCTGGAAATTTCTTCCCGCTTATCGGTAAAATCTTCTTTTGGATTTCCCTTGCCTGTTACGCATTTTTACTACCGATCATCATCAAGCGTGTCTTTTTTGTTAAAAATATGTCACAGCCAACCTTGCCACTGATCACGATCGTTGCGGCACCAGGATCACTGTGTTTAACAGGATACTTGAAAAACTTTGCACAGCCAAACCTCTACTTAGTTCTTGGACTGTTTATCCTGTCTCAAATTTTGTATTTTATCGTTCTGTCAATGTTACCGCACCTATTGAAATTACATTTCTACCCAAGTTACGCAGCCTTTACTTTCCCATTGGTAATCTCGGCAACTGCTCTATTCACAGCCGTCCATTACTTTGATTCATTGGGAATGAACACAGGTGTTTTAAATATTTTGAAAGTAATCGAATGTGGGATCGCTACAGTGATGGTCCTTTATGTGCTAGGTCATTACCTACTCTTCCTATTAAAGGAACATGGGGGAAATCGCCACTTATTCCCTAAAAAAATTTAATACATCTACACAACTTCTGTCTTTTTCAAAAAATGGAAAGGGCAGAAGAATTTTTGCGTTTCCAACATTTTGTCAAAAAATCGGAACAATGCTACTATTATCAAGATATCATTTACGCTTCTCTTTTTTTGCGTAACGATCATGAAAGGAATTTATGAAATGAATGTACACTCACCCATTAATCGCTTCAAACAATTGAATATACGGAAAATCTTGCCTGGGTTATTACTTGCCTTCTTGGTAGCTGTCGCCAGCAAATTATTGGCACTGCTAGTTCCTCAACTAGGGGCTGCCACCATTGCTATCTTGCTAGGTATCCTATTAGGAAATACTTTTTTTAAACAGGCTTCTCTTGCTACAGGTACAAAATTTGCTGAAAGCAAGTTGCTGGAATGCTCCGTCTTTTTGCTAGGTGCCACCGTCACAGCACAGACGATCGCTCAAATCGGCATCAAAGGAATCCTATTCGTTTTGTTACAGATGAGCGTAACGATTGTAGGCGTTTATTGGATCGGAAAAAAACTACGCTTCAGTGACACTTCTTCTTTGATGATGGCGGGGGGAAATGCCGTTTGTGGTTCTTCAGCGATTGCTTCTATTGCACCCGTCATCCACGCAGATGAAGAAGAAAAAGGCCAGATCATCACCCTGGTCAACTTACTAGGAACCGTTATGATGTTGACCTTACCCTTTTTAGGTTTGCATCTCTTCGGTGACAATCTGATTGAAAAAAGCGCATTGTTAGGCGGAACACTGCAATCCGTTGGTCAAGTCGTGGCAGGTGCCAGCTTGCTTGATGCTTCAGTCGTCCAATTTGCGATGCTCTTTAAAATACTACGCATCATGATGTTGGTCGTTGTCGTCTATCTATTTGAAAAATTTATGCAGAAAAAAACAGTTGCTAATACTAATGTGTCTCATACCAAACAAACGAAAAGAAAGTTGCCCTTACCTTGGTATGTTTTAGGATTTGTCATTTTTTGTTTGATCAATAGCTTGTTTACTCTACCAACATTTATCGATCATACCGCCCATTTTGTTAGTAACTGGTTTGAGATCACTGCCTTAGCTGCCATCGGCTTACGTTTGGATTTTGCTAAATTCATGAAAGAAGGCCCTCGTTTCCTATCCTATGGTCTATCTGTTGGTTTATTGCAGACAACGATGGCATTGCTCTTCATCTGGTTAACGAAATTGTGATGAGAAAGTTCTGAAAAGAGGGATTTTGCTCAAAAACTGGAGAACAGATCATCGAACAAATAACCATCACCACACAGCTTTATTAGTTGCTCTTGCATTTTTCTAGTATTAAAGCAATATAAAAAATTGGCTCATTGTCAAATGATGTTGATAAAAATCTTAGAATAATTGGGACGAGAATAGGACAAAAATCAGAAAAAACCTGATTTTTGTCCTATTCTCATCTCAATCCTACGCACGGAATCGTCACTTGGATCACTCTACTTGTATTCAGTTTATTTGGAATAATAAATTATTTTTATATTTATTGTTCGTATGTACAAGAGAAAGAGAATATTTACACCATCATTTTTCCCATAGTTGTTCTTTTACTTTTATTAAGGTAAAAATAAGAATGCTGTTCTTCATTTGAGCGTGGGACAAAAGTAAAAAACACTTTTGTTTCATTCTTTAAAAACGAATAAACGGTGGGAGCAGAAGCAACTCCTTCGGAAATAAACACTTCTGTCCCAACCTCAAATAAGTTTTAGGATACAAACAAGTACTGAACTAATGATTCAATCGCTTAAAGCTTCTGAATAATCTATCCATTTAACATACATAACGATTTTACGGAAATGAAAGGGGATACTAAAAATAAAATTTATAAAAAGAATTTTGGAATATTCGAAGGAACTATTTCTGCTCGTTTATTCATTTTTTAAGCGTGAGGCAACTACTTTTAAAGTGCGCCTCCAAAATTGTCCTTTACACATACAACTTTTGGAGCGCACCTCATTCTTGCCTACAGCTATTTTCTATTTAGAAACACCCTCTTCATTCTCCGAAAAATATCCTTCTAATACTAACAATTGACGTTTGATCGCAATCCCTTCTTCTGTATTTCCCATATATCCTGTTAATTGACCATTTTGACCAATAACTCGATGGCAAGGAATCACGATTGGCAAAGGATTCGTACGATTGGCTTGTCCAATGGCTCGTACTGCCTTAGGGCTACCTACAGCTATCGCAACCTCCTTATAAGTCCGTATTTCACCAAATGGAATAGCTTGTAGTGCTTGCCAGACTTTCTTTTGAAAAATTGTTCCTTTATTTATTGATAGTGGCACATCAAATGATTGTCGTTGCCCTCCAAAATACTCTAGGATTTGATTTTTTCCCAGCAGCAAAATTTCTTGATTGGCTTGTTGTCCTTCAGCAATTGGTTGAAACGAAACAGCTGTCAACCCGCTATTGTCCGCAGCCAACCATACATCGCCGATTGTTGTTTTTATTTTCATCTCATCGTCTAATGATCTTCATTGACCTAGACTTCCCCCGCTTTTACATATTTTCATTTATCTTCCTTTATTTTTATGAAATTTGCAATTTAAAAGTTTATTAAATTTGCTACAGATGGTAAACTAAAACTGATGTCTTCTCAAAATGACTATTCTTATCTGAGTATGTTATTTAAGGATAAGTTTACTAATCATAATAGTACAAAAGTAATCTCTACGTGAAAGGATCAAAACGATGAAAATATCAATTGTTGTCCCTTGCTTTAATGAAGAAAAAACGATACCGCTTTTTTTCGATGAAGTAGAAAAATTTAAAGGGGCTCATGAATTTGAATACTTGTTTATTGATGATGGTTCGAAAGATGGTACGTTACAAGCTATCAAACAGCTAGCGGGAAAATATCCCTACGTCAGATTCATTTCTTTTTCCCGAAATTTTGGTAAAGAAGCTGCTCTTTATGCCGGCTTACAAGCTTCAACTGGCGAACTGATCACAGTGATGGATGTGGACTTACAAGATCCACCCGAACTACTGCCAGTCATGATTGAAAAAATAACTACTACAGATATCGACTGTGTAGGAACTCGACGCTCGACACGCGAAGGCGAACCAGTGATTCGCAGTTTCTTTGCCCGAACATTCTATCGATTGATCAACAAAATCAGTGATACAGAAATGGTGGATGGCGCAAGAGACTTTCGCTTGATGACTCGCCAAATGGTCGACGCCGTATTAGAATTGACTGAATACAATCGCTTCTCAAAAGGCCTCTTTAGCTGGGTGGGTTTCAAAACAGAATACATCTCCTTTGAAAATCGTGAACGTGTTGCTGGTGAAACATCATGGTCATTTTGGAAACTATTCAATTATTCGATCGATGGGATCATCAATTTCTCTGATGCCCCACTAACAATCGCCTCCTTTGTAGGAGCCTTATCTTGCGTTGGTTCAGGAATCGCAATAATATTTATTATTTTTCGTGCGCTATTATTTGGAGATCCAACTGCTGGTTGGCCTTCTATGGTATCCATCCTCTTATTTATCGGCGGAATCCAATTGCTCTGTCTAGGCATCATCGGAAAATATATTGGTAAGATTTTCTTAGAAACTAAACAACGACCAGTTTATATTATTCGAGAAACAGAAAAGAAAAAAACACCTCGAATTGAAAAAGAAAACTAAAAAAAACTGTCTCGAATTATTCGAGACAGTTTTTTTGCTGATCTTTAGTCCATCCGCTGAACGATTTGATCATCACTTCTTTCGCTAAATGACGATACATCATACATGAAGTCCTTTTGAAGGCTTTTAGTCAATCGACGTAAGCCTTCTTCCAATTTTTGTCTAGGACACCCAACATTCAAACGTAAAAATTGTTTACCAGATGGACCATAAGTAGCTCCTGACATAATAGCGACTTTTCCTTCATCGACTAGTCTTGTCTGCAACTCGTCCATACTGTAAGGTAACGCACCACAATCCAACCACATCAAATAAGTCGCTTCACTTGGCGTAACGATGATCTCAGGATGGTGCTCTTTTAAATAACTCGTCACAAACACGATATTCTTATCAATATAATGATTCAGCTCATCTACCCATTGCGCTTCTTTTTTATAAGCAGCGATCGTTGCCACTAAACCAAAAATACTTGTAGAACTTAATCCATCTGCCCCTTTTAGTTGATCAAAGAATCGTTGGCGTAATCCTTCATCTGGAATCAGTACATAGGAGAAAATCAACCCCGGAAAATTAAACGTCTTACTCCCAGAGGTAACAACAGCCACCCTTTCCTGAACTAAATCAATTAAAGGAGTATGCTTATGCCCTTTTCTCAAAATATCCATGTGTATCTCGTCTGAAATAATGAAGACGTCATATGCTTTGGCCAGTTCGATTATCGCTATTAATTCCTGTTTTTCCCACACCCTTCCCGTTGGGTTATGTGGACTACAAAGCAATAAGATCTTGTTTTCTTTTTTAGCCATTTGCAAAGCTAGATCCTCTAGATCAAGATGGTATTTTCCTTTATCATAAATCAAATCGTTGGCAACAACTGTTCGTTTGTTTCCGATGATCGTCTTATAAAATGCATCATATGCTGGAGTCTGGATGATTACCCCATCCCCTTGAGCACTCAACAACGTAATAAGTTGCTTGACACTATAAATCACAGACGGACTATACCCAAGCCACTCTTTTTCTATAACAGTATCAAAACGATGAACATACCAATTTGTTATAGCTTCCTTGAAATCGTCATGATTCCATCTTGTATAACCAAAAATCGGGTGTTCCATCCGTTCTTTCAAAGCATGTTCGACTGCCGGCGGAACTTTAAAATCGGTATCTGAGATAGTGAAGGGCAACAAGTCGCTCTTTCCAAAACGATCTTCGATATAATCCCACTGTGTGCAATGGGTACCTCTACGATTGATTTGTTCATCGAAAAACATTTTTTTCACTCCTGCCTTCTTCTTATAAAATTGCATCTAATTGGTTTCTGACCGTGGTAACTTTCGTACCAATGATCACCTGAACATTGGTTTTATCCAAATGAATGACACCTAAAGCCCCCAGTTTTTTCAACCGATCGTCATCCACAAGGGAACCATCATTCACAACTAACCGTAGACGTGTGATGCAATTGTCAAGTGAAGTAATATTTGCTGTTCCTCCTAGTGCACGCAATATTTCCTCTGCGTCAAATCCGCCTTTGACTCTGTGCGCCATTTCCGTTTCTGTGTATTCTGCCTCAGCCGTTAGATCCTCGCGACCAGGTGTTTTCAAATTTTTACGTAAAATCACTGTTTTGAAGACAAAGTAATACACTACAAACCACACAACACCAACAAGCAGCACCATCCACCATTTTGTGTAAGAACCTTGCATCACACCGAAAATGATAAAGTCCAGTATCCCACCATCTGTATTTCCAATCGTCACACCTAACAAGCTCATGAGCATAAAGCCAGCACCTGTCATGATCACGTGGAAAATCCATAGTAACGGACTCAAAAATAGGAATAAAAACTCAATAGGCTCAGTGATCCCCGTTACAAAAGTCGCAATCACACCTGAAATCAATAATCCTTTGATCATAGGTCGATTCGAAGGCTTTGCCGTTCGATACATCGCCAAAGCAGCCGCAGGTAAGCCAAACATGAATGTAGGCATTTTTCCTTGAGATAAAAAGGCTGTAGCATTTGGTGAGATAGATAGTCCATGTTGCAATTCGCTATAAAAGATGTTCAATGCGCCAAATACTTGTTGTCCATCGATCAGTTGGCTTCCACCCGCTTCTGTAAAGCGAATCATCGAAACCAAGATATGATGCAACCCGAAAGGAAGTAATAAACGTTCCCCTGCACCGAACAAGAACGGACCAAATGGACCTGATCGTTGAATCAGATGACCGATCCCAGTGATGACCATCGCAAACATTGGCCAAATGATAGGGATCATCACCCCTACGATTGCTAGCGTGACCGAAGTAATGATCGGTACAAAACGCGTTCCTGAGAAAAAGGCAAAACTATCTGGTAATTGAAACTGATAGAATCTTGTGTGTAGCTGATAAACGATCAAACCTACAATGATCCCGCCAAGGACCCCCATCGATAGTGTTTGGATACCAAACACCATTTCTTGTCCTGATTCTCGTAATTGGGCACTCTCCGCTAATTGGTTCGTCTGTTGTAAATAAAAATTAATCGATAATTGCATCACGACATACCCAACAAAGCCAGAAAAAGCCGCTACTCCTTTTTCTTTTCGTGCCAAACCTAGAGGAATAGCCATCGCAAACATGACTGGTAAATAACTAAATGCGAAACCTCCAATCGTCGACATAAACCGAAAAATAACTTGTAACCATTCTGCCCCTAAAAAAGGAAAAGCATCGATCGCAGATTCTGCTGAAAATGCACTTCCTATTCCTAGAAACAACCCCATAAAAGCTAATAGGGCTACTGGCAACATAAATGTTTTTCCTAATCCTTGAAAAATCTCCATGTAACTAGCTTTTTTCCCCTTTTGCATCATTCATCCTCCTCTTCTTTTTTCTAAAATAAATGTAAGCGATTCCTAAGATTGTTACAAGTCTATATAAGAAAGAAGAATGAATATTCATAAATCGGAATGGCTATTCTGTTTTCATTTGTTTCGCATATTGGATCATCACAATATCAAGAAGGATATCTAATGAAGCTCTTGGGCTTAAGTCAATATCGTGGTGGTAGATCGTCATTATTTCTGCAATAAATGCAGCTGTCGAGGCAGCTTCTAAAGTACTTCTTTTTTGTCCTAGAAAAGAAAGAATAGGGACGTTTCGTTTATTTAATAATTCCGCATAGTTAATCATTCCCATCGTTTCGCCGCTATGACTAATAAAAATCGCTAGATCTTGCTCGGTCAATTGTTTACTGATTGCAGTCAGTTCATCCCAATCAGTCGAATGTCCTACGTTTTTCCCTAAAAAATGCAACTTACGATTCACTGAAACTGCCACAGGGATACTTTGCCCTAAAGCAAAAATCTCAATTCGATTCGCTTCTTTGAGCATTTCTACCGCGCGATCGATTTGTACCAAGTCAAGTTCTTCAAAAGTAGTGAGCATTTGTTGGAAAAGTTCATTGATCAATGGACTCAAGGAGGTTTGCTCATTTTCATGGACATCTTCTTGTTCAAAATGAAGATTATTTTTGATGGCAAATTTAAATTCTTGATAACCTTGAAAGCCTAATTTTTTCGCCATTCGAGTAATTGTCGGTTGACTGGTAAATGTTTTGCTTGCTAATTCGGCGGCCGTCATTGAAAAAATGTTTTCAGACGTACACAAACAATAATCAAGAACGTTCTTTTCAACTTGATTCAATTTTGGAATTTTATATTGGATTCGTTTATATACTTTGTTCATTCAATCGCCTCTTTTCTTGTTTTTGATCGATTTTTCATTTTCTAAATATTACTCTAACTATTATGTAAAATCTACATTAAATCGTACAAAAGTATAAATAATTTTATTCCTTGTTGCTCCTATAAAAACTAGATGAATCACTAGTATTTTCAGAAGATGCTCTTCATTCACTTTCCAACTTTTCTTATCCAATAATTTCTCCAATCCTTGGTCTATTTTCACAAATATAATACGCATAGTCTGGAGTATTTCTTTTATAAATACTACTTAGTATATTTATTTGTTCTGATATATCTATAAAGAAATCACAAGGTTTCACAGTAACTTCCAGTTTTCTATTTGTTTGTCATTTTTTTCTTCTCAATAATGTATTTTTCTCTTGTTCAATTTTCATATTCTTGCCCATATCTCTGCCCACGGAGCTAAAAAATGCAAACAAAAAAGCCATCATACTCAAGGTAAAACCTTGATATGACAGCTTATATATGATGCCAGCTATAGGAGTCGAACCTACGACCTACGCGTTACGAGTGCGTTGCTCTACCAACTGAGCTAAGCTGGCGTTTCCATATGAAATTATAAACGGAATTGGATTGAATGTAAAGCCAAAACTGTAAACTTTTACTTATTTCATGATTTTTTTCATAAAACGTGGTATAATTGATATGAAAGGCAGGTTTTATGAAAATGGCAACTTTTGGAAAATTTGATACAACCATCGTACCATCAGAATTTGGGGAAAAATTTACGATTGATACACATGTGACCTTCACGATTCATGGAAAACCGCAAACTGGAACGATTTCAAAACAACTTAAAAATTCCGCTGTTGTTGAGATTGATGAAACTGACGAAAATGCCAATTTGATGACGCAAAGCAAGGGTGTAGTAATTATCAACTACAAAGAATTGAAGAAGATTTGACACTGACCATCTCTATGCTTTGGGATGGTTTTTTATTATATAAAAAATTACGCAAGACGAAATGAGTTCTGAACCTCGTCTTGCGTATTTTATTTTGATTTTTTAGGTTGATCCGTGGAAAAACCTTACTTCGTACCGAATAAACGGTCACCAGCATCGCCTAATCCTGGTACGATATATCCATGTTCATTTAGTTTTTCATCTAATGCAGCAGTATAGATATCAATATCTGGATGTGCTTCTTGTAAAGCTTTCACACCTTCTGGAGCAGCAACTAAACATACAAATTTGATGTTTGATGCTCCACGTTCTTTTAATGCATCGATCGCCATGATCGCTGAACCACCTGTTGCCAACATTGGGTCAACAACAAATAATTGACGTGCATCGATATCTTCCGGTAATTTAACGAAATATTCATGTGGTTCAAGTGTTTCTTCATCACGGTACAATCCGATATGACCTACTTTTGCAGCTGGGATCAATTCTAAGATACCATCAACCATTCCGATACCTGCTCGAAGGATTGGGATGATTGCTACTTTTTTACCAGATAACGTTTTTTGTGTTGATTTTGTGATTGGTGTTTCAATGACAACATCTTCCAACGGCATATCACGTGATACTTCATATGCCATCAACATAGCAATCTCGTCAACAACCTCACGAAAGACTTTTGTCCCGCAATCTTTGTCTCGAATAATAGTTAGTTTGTGTTGGATCAATGGATGGTCGATCACTTGAAATTTGCCCATTTTTCTGGTCTCCTTTGTTCTGTCGTTTCTTTTTAATTGTAAAACAAATTACGTCAATTGACTAGTATAACTCATGAATTTTCTAAAGAAAATAGCCCAAATAAAAAAACAAATCGATCACACTAAAAAAAACAGTAAAAAATAACAAAAAAGTTAACTAACCACTTATTATTTGTTATTTTTACTGTTTCTGGTTACTATAAAATATTACAAGATACGATACACAGAAAGTATCATTCTAGTCTTCCTTTAGCCATTGTGTGGATAGAGCCATTGCTGCTCGGGCCGCTTTGGTTTGATCCATCGCATTGACCATCACGAAGTCATGGATGATTCCTTGGAAACGAGCTTGTGTAATGGGAACCCCTGCTGCTCTAAGTTTTCGAGCGTATGCTTCTCCTTCATCGCGTAACACATCTGCTTCCCCAGTTAAAATCATTGCTGGTGGCAGATCCCTCAATTCGTCTAAAGAAGCACGCAATGGGGAGGCTGTGATTTCTGCACGCTCTTTTTCATCTGTTGTATACTGATCCCAAAACCATTTCATACCTTCTTTAGTCAAAAAGTAATTTTCTTCAAATTCTTGATAAGAATCTGTATCGAAATTGGCATCTGTCACTGGATAATACAACAATTGTTTATGGATAGGCAGACCTTGACGCTGTTTCGTCAAAAGAGTCATAACAGTGGCCATATTACCGCCAACTGAATCACCTGCTACACTCAATTTCGTAAGATCTAATCCTTTTGATTCTGCTAATTCTCTTAATTTTTGTAAAACAAAATAATTTTGTTCGATAGCTACTGGATATTTTGCTTCATGTGAACGGCTGTATTCAGGAAATACTACCACTGAATTTGTTCGGACAGCTAACTCCCGAATTAATTTATCGTGGGTCTGAGCGCTGCCAAATACCCAACCTGCACCATGGATATAGAAGATGACTGGTAGCTTATCGACATTTCCTTCTGGTCGCACGAACCGAACATTGATTTTTCCCCAATCCTTTGTATCTACGATCAGATCTTCAACATCTACTGGTAATTTATCAACTGATGAATCTTGTACTTTTTCTAAAAGCGCACGCCCTTCTTCTGGCGGTAATTCATAAATTCTGGGGTGAGGTGCATTGGCATCGCTAAATTCAACTGCTTCTTTTTCTAATGAAATTCGTTCGGTCATCGTGATTCCCCCTTGTTTTGATAAAGAGCCAAATTACACCTCATATACTAGATAGCTAATGGGAAAAAGTCAAAAAATCAGTCTGTACTTCGAATTGGCTTCGAAAAAAAGAAGGACGTGACAAAATGCTTGTCCACACCCCTCTTTTTTGAGTAAACATTGTTCCAAAAGCAATTTTTCGCAAAATAAAGCGAAATTCTTAAAACTTGAAAAATAAATGCCGTACGTTTCTGCTTATTTCTTGCGGTACACCACTGCTCATCTTCAACCATATGTTTTATTTATTATATAAAGGATACTTTTCCGTTAATTCACGTACGCCTGCTCGCACTTCATCTAGTTGTGCTTCATTATCTTTTGCTTGTAGAGCCTTCACGACAAGTTCTGCTACTCTAGTGGCATCTGCTTCTTTAAATCCACGTGTAGTGATTGCTGGTGTGCCGATACGGATACCACTGGTTTTGAACGGACTTAGCGTTTCAAATGGAATTGAATTTTTATTGACAGTGATATTGACACTATCTAAGATACTTTCTGCTTCTTTTCCATTTAATTCCAACCCACGCACATCGATCAAGACTAAGTGATTGTCTGTTGCGCCAGATACTACTCGGGTACCGATTGCTTGATTGAACACTTTTGTCATGGCTTTTGCATTAGCAATGATCTGTTCACTATATTCTTTGAACTCAGGCATCAATGCTTCTTTGAATGCCGCTGCTTTACCCGCGATCACATGTTCTAATGGTCCACCTTGAATCCCTGGGAAGACAGCACTATTGATTTTTTTAGCTAATGCTTCATCATTGGTCAAAATCATTCCACCACGAGGTCCACGTAACGTCTTATGTGTCGTTGTTGTTGTGATATCTGCATAAGGAATTGGGCTTGGATGCATGCCAGTTGCTACTAATCCAGCGATGTGCGCCATGTCGACCATTAATTTTGCACCAACTTCATCCGCGATTTCTCTAAATTTGGCAAAATCGATCGTTCTACCATATGCACTCGCGCCAGCAACGATCAACTTTGGCTGATGTTTTCTTGCTAAGATCCGAACCACATTATAGTCGATGACTTCTGTTGTTGGGTCTACTCCATAGGCAACAAAATGATACGTTTTACCACTAAAATTAACTGGGGACCCATGTGTCAAATGGCCTCCTGCTGAAAGATCCATTCCTAAAATCGTGTCGCCAGGTTCTACTAAGGCAAGATATGCCGCCGTATTTGCTTGGGATCCGGAATGAGGTTGAACATTTACAAATTTTGCGCCAAATAATTCTTTTGCACGGTCAATTGCCAAATTTTCAACGATATCAACAAATTCACAGCCACCATAATATCGATGCCCAGGATAACCTTCTGCGTATTTATTCGTCAATATACTTCCTTGAGCTGCCATCACTGCTTCAGAAACAAAATTTTCGGAAGCAATAAGCTCCAGATTATTTTCTTGTCTTTGTTCTTCTTTTGCGATTGCAGCCCATAAATCAGGGTCAAACGTTTTGTAGTCTACCACAAACAACAGCTCCTCTATATTGTGTATCAAACAGATTTTCTAGCAAACAAAAATCAGTTCAACCTGTAAACTCTCATCTTTTTTTCAATTGAGTTTACTTTATTGCATTGTATCATAATAAAAGCTGGGAACAAGATACGTAAGATCATTTTTCAAAATATTTTTGGTTCGCCGATTTTTTGAGGCGATTCATATACGCATTGCCTAGACCATCTTCAGGAAAAGTTTCTACCAAAATCAGATCAAGCGCCAAGTTTTCCTCATCCAGCCCTCTTAATCCAGCAAATAATCCTTTAGTTGCCGCTTCAACAGAATCATTGAAATACATATATACAGCCGCTACATCAAAGCGAACAGCTTCCGCAATCGTTGGTCCTGCAATCACACCAACACGTAATGCCTTTTCTTTTGCCCAATGGACTGCCTCCTGCCAATCCTCTGGACGAACCATCATCACTTGGGTATCTGGTGCATAATGTTTATACTTCATTCCAGGAGATTTCGGTGTTTCTGAACTTTGCACTAAATGGCGATCGATCGTTACGTTACCGCCAATTACTGCTTCCAATTGTTCTTTAGTCACAGCGCCAGGACGTAATATCATAGGATCAGCTGCTGGATCACTAAGATCGATCACAGTGGATTCTACACCGATTCGAGTAGCACCATCATCGATGATCCCTGTAATCTTTCCTTGTAGATCATGGAAAACGTGAGCTGCAGTCGTAGGGCTAGGTTTTCCAGATGTATTGGCACTCGGACCGACCAGAGGAACTCCAGCCAGCTCAATCGTAGTCAAAGTTTTTTTGTTATCTGGCATGCGAAAAGCTGCTGTGGATAAACCACCAGTCACTATTGAAGGAAGACTGCCTTTTTTAATCTCAAAAATCAAAGTAAGTGGCCCAGGCCAAAAATTCTCAACAATTTTTGCCGTCGCTGGATGAAAGTTATCCACATACGTTTTCACCTGTTCAAATGATGATACATGGACGATCAACGGATTGTCTTGTGGACGTCCTTTTACTGAAAACACTTGCTTGACAGCATCTGGCAAAAGAGCATTCGCACCTAACCCATACACAGTTTCTGTTGGAAATGCCACCAGATCACCCGACTTCAATGCTTGAGCAGCTTCTTTTAATTGTTCTTCGTTATAATATTTTGTTTCCACAGTCTATCCACACCCCATTTTTATTGAATACTTGATTTATTCCACTTTATCCACTTCTTATCAACAGATTGTTGATAACTATTTTGTCAATAGTGGATAAGTCTGTTGATAAGTTAAAAAGTCGGTTACATCCTTGTTAAATCAATGTTTTTTTATAATAAAAAAACAGAAAAAAATATTTTCATCCACAACTAATCTGTTACGATGATCATCCGTTCATTTCCGAATAGATCTTTTCTGATACGCACTTTTTTATCAGGAAAAACGTCTTCAAAAATTCTTTTTACAGCAGCACCTTGCGTAAACCCTATCTCCAAAAAAATCTTGCCTTTTGATTTCAATAAGTCTTTTGCTTCTTTAGCAATTTTTTTATAGATTGCTAATCCTTGGTCTTCTGCAAATAATGCCATTTTCGGTTCATATGTCCGAACACTTTCATCCATCAGATCCCATTCAGCGATACTGATGTATGGCGGGTTTGAAATAATGATATCAAATTTTTCCGCACTCACTGGAGCCAATGTATCCCCATGGTAAAAGCAAATATCGACAGACTCCTGGTTCGCATTTTCCTTTGCTACTGCTAATGCTTGCTCTGATAGATCAACAGCCGAGACATTCCAAGAAGATCTTTTCGCTTTTAAACTGATTGCTATCGCACCAGTACCCGTACCGATATCAACAACGTCTAATCGTTCATCAGAAGTCTCGTCTAAACACAGTTGGACTAATTCTTCGGTCTCTGGTCGAGGGATCAACGTGTCTTTTGTCACTTTTAAACGATGACCATAAAAATCCGCATACCCTAAGATGTATTGTGGGGGCAAGTGTTTCAAAAGCAGTGCCATATCTTGATCGATCATTTCTTGATCTTTTGTTGATATTGGGTCATTCATATGGATCAACCAATCTGTTTTACTCCATTTTTTTCTTTCAAGAAACAGAAATTGGATACTGTATCCTTCGATCGTTTTGGATTCTAAAAAAGAAGAAGCCCGTGAGAGGACTTCTCGATATGTGGTCTTACCCATTTTGCATTGCTTCCAATTTCGATGTTTGATCGTACATGATAAGTGCATCAACGATTTCATCAAGTTTTCCGGCAAGTATTTGATCGAGTTTTTGGATGGTTAATCCAATACGGTGGTCTGTCACACGATTCTGTGGGAAATTGTACGTACGGATTCGTTCGGAACGGTCTCCTGTACCTACAGCAGATTTACGATTTGCATCGTATTCGCTTTGTGCTTCTTGTTGGATTTTATCGTACACGCGTGCACGTAAGATCTTCATTGCTTTTTCTCGGTTTTTCAATTGAGAACGTTCATCTTGCATCGCAACAACGATTCCTGTAGGCAAGTGTGTTAAACGAACCGCTGAAGCTGTCTTATTGACGTGCTGTCCACCAGCTCCAGATGCATGATAAATATCTGTACGGATATCTTTGTCTTCGATATCGATTTCGACTTCTTCTGCTTCGGGCATCACAACGACTGTTGCTGTTGATGTATGGATCCGACCTTGGGATTCTGTTGATGGTACACGTTGTACACGGTGAGCACCACTTTCGTATTTCAATTTAGAGTAGACATTATCCCCTGTAATCATCATGATCACTTCTTTGTATCCGCCAATACCCGTGATGCTTGCTTCCATGACTTCTGTTTTCCAGCCTTGTGATTCTGCATATTTTTGGTACATATTGAATAGGTCTCCAGCAAATAAGGCTGCTTCATCCCCACCTGCGGCTCCACGAATTTCCATGATAATATTTTTATCGTCATTAGGATCTTTAGGAAGTAGTAGAATCTTGATTTTTTCCTCTAATTCTTCCTTTTCCTTTTTCAATTCAGAAAGTTCTTCTTTTGCCATTTCAGCCATATCATCGTCTAATTTTTCACCAAGCAACTCTTCAGTATCTTTGATTCCTTGAACGACTTCCTTGTAGCGACGATAGACTTCAACTGTTTCACGAGTATTTGCTTCTTCTTTTGACAATTGCATAAATCGTTTTGTATCCGTGATCACTTCTGGATCGCTTAGTAACTCACCAAGCTCTTCATAACGGTCTTCAATTGATTGTAATTGATCGTACATGCTTATTCTCCTTCTGTAATAATCGATGGGTGGAAATAATGTTTCCGACAAACCGGGTAATAGGCTTCATTGCCACCAATTTGGACTTGGTCCCCTTCATATACAGGTTTCCCATCAATATAATGTAAATTCATAATTGCTTTTTTATGACAAAACCAGCAAATGGTCTTCATCTCTTCGATTTTGTCTGCATAAAGTAATAAATATTTTGATCCTTCAAATAATTCATTTCTAAAATCATTTTTCAAGCCAAACGCCATCACCGGAATGTTTAATTCATCAACAATTTTCGTGAACGCAATAACATGCTCTTTTTTTAAGAATTGCGCCTCGTCAATCAATATACAATACGGTTTGTTTTCCATTTTTAAAATGACATCATAGACATCTGTTTCTTCAAAAATCGGCATTGCTTCTCGTTTTAAGCCGATTCGACTAGAAACAACTCCTACGCCGTCTCTTGTATCGATACCACTTGTCATCAACACAACTGGTTTATTTTGTTCTTCATAATTATGTGCTACTTTTAAAATCTCGATTGTCTTGCCGCTATTCATTGCGCCATACTTAAAAAATAGTTGTGCCATTCCCTCGTTCACCTTCCAGTTTGTTCCTATGGTATTATACTTGATTTTCATCATTTTTTACAGTGAGAATTTTCAGTCCTGATTGGTTCGTTACCAAAAACCAAGTGCAAAGAGTTTTATAACTGATTAAAAGGGATATTTTCACTAGTTTTTATCACTATCCCCGAGGTCAGAAAAGACAGAAAAAAAGAGGCAGTCACTTCTATCAGTGATTGTCTCATTTTTACTCTCTATCAGATGACGTTGATTTCATTGAGTGGCCAGTAACGGAAAACAACTTTTCCTTGGATCATATCTTTATCGACAAATCCAAACATCCGACTATCTTTAGAAATCAGACGGTTGTCTCCCAGAACCAGATACTCTCCTTTAGGCACCGTATAGTCAAAATCACTTGTAAATTTTTGTGCATTTTCTGCTTGTGCCTGAAAAGCTTGGCTATAGGAATATTCATCTTGCAACTTATCATCAGCAAATTCTTTTTTGAATTCATCTAAGTAAGGCTCATCATATTTTTTTCCATTGATCGTCAACTGATCATTTTCCATTTTTACTGTATCTCCTGGTAAGCCGATGATACGCTTCACGATCATCCGATCTTCATCGCCAGGTTCTTTGGTTGTGATGATGTCAAAACGCTCATATTTTGAAATTTTTGATGAAATCAATCGCTGTCCATCATTCAAAGTTGGATCCATTGAATGTCCATTGACAGTGACTGGTGTGAATACGTAAACACGCGCTAATAGAAGGGCTGCTAGTACTAGGATCAGAATACCCCAATTTTTCAAAAATTCTTTCACAAAATACCTCCCGTATTTTTATTTTTAACCTTTTATTCGTGTTCCACTTTATTTTACCTTTTTTAGAAACTAAAGGAAAGAATAAGTGCACATTCAGTTTATACTATCAGATGTTTTTTTAAGTGTAGCAAAAGACTGGAACAGCTTTTTTAGTTCCAGCCTTTATCCGTTTTTTATCAATTACGGGAATGTTTTCTTCGTTGACTCCTACTGTAAATCATTGGTTCTTCTGCTTCCTCTGGTTGTTCTTTTTTGACAATCAGTTTCAAACGATAAGGTTCATGGTATCTTAAACCATCTTTGACAAAATCACCACCGACGATAAATAGTCCCACTGGTTCGATCGTATCTTCGGCAGATGCCACAGTCATTCGACCAACTGGCTCCATCTCAGAATAACTACGCCCAATATTTAAAATGTATTCTTTGTCAGAAACTTTTTTTACATAATAATAGGGATATAACGTATTGCGATCTACTAAAAAGCCATCCATTCTTCCAAGATCGTTAACCTTGATCTCACCATTACCGATCAGATAGCGCATGTTCTCGGCTAATTTCAATTGATAGTCTTCATCGTAAGAAACTACAGCTTCCTGCGTATTTACTTTGTCGATCGTTCCATTATTTGCCATTGTATTTTCTTCATCTTGGATATTAAATACTTCATCTGGCAGATACTTCACAAATAATTGCGTAACATCTGCCTTCACATTTTTATCAAGAAAATAGTAGAAAACATTTAAAATGATAAAATAAACAAGAATCAAAAAGGCGATTCCATATAGGAAAAATTGTAAATAATTTTGATTTTGCCATAGTCCATAAACGATACGCAAAAGATAGAGCGTTGGGATCACACTTAAAATCGTGTAACCGCGATTCAAATATTTCGGACTAATATCTAGGTAGCCTAAAAATTTATGCACACTATTGATAATATCTAATAAAAACGTCATTGTGAGTCACCTGCTTGCTGGTTATTCGTCTGTGTCTTTGAGTTTTGAGTCGGTGCAGCATTTTTTGCTGTCGCATCTCCGTTGTTTTGTATAGACGAACTTGGTGTTGTGCTGCTTGGCGTAGTGGTTGTACTTGTATCCGTACTGCTTCCACCGTTAAAATCATCTGTCGCCGTATCTTCTGAGCTGCTATTTTCTTGGTTGTTATCCTCATCTGTACTACTTGAAGGAACAGTAGAATATGTGGTTGTACTTGTTGTGTCTGTTGTATCTTGCGAAACACTTGATAAACTCGTAGACTCATCACTCATTTCAGTTGTTTGCGTTGTTGTATCCCCTGTAGTCGAAGCGGGCGTTGTCTCCTCTGTCGTAGTAGAACTTGATGGGGCACGATAACTCGAACTATTGACCACACCGGTTGCAGTAGCCACAATTGTTGAAATAGTCAAAACCGCTATTGGTTTCAAAATAGGTGCTACTTTTCGCATCATATCTCATCCTTTGTTTTTATTTATAGCTTTTTCATTTTTCTATCCAGTTTATGTGCCAAATCTTACGTGCCACAGAATAGTTATTATATCTTATATTTACCATAAATTTATTATTTTTTTCTTACGTTTGTTTGAAAGTTTTATTATAGCTTTAGTCAAAAGTGACTGTTGACTCTGCTAGGTATGCCTTTGCTTCACGATTCACTTGTTTCAAGTCACATCCTTGTTGTTTCGCGGCAAACACACAGCCACAATAGCATTGACGATAGATATCATACTCTTTGCACATCTGGATGGAACGTTCATATCCCTTATTTTTCTTAAAATCGCTGGGAAGATAATGGGTACCGTAGATTTTTTGGATATCCATGCCGATTTGATTGATCAATGCTGCATTCTTTTTAGGAGAAATCGTTAGCGCGCTTCCAAAATAATCATAGCCAAGTTCTTGGGCTTTTTGCGCCACTAGATCGAGACGCATATTGAAACAAGCGCTACATCTTGCTCCGCCTTCTCTTTCATCTGCTAACTTATTTTCTAAAACCATTTTATTGAATACACTTGGTCGATATTCATCAACGATCAACTCTACATGATTATTCGTTTGTTCATTAAATGCATCGACAAAACGCTTTTGCTCATGGAGTCGTCTTAAATACTCACTTTTAGGTTGGATATTCGAATTTGAGAAAAATAAAGTGACCTCCGCATGCTGACACATAAATTCTAATGTATGTGTACTACAAGGCGCACAACAAGTGTGAATCAATAATTTAGGTTTCGTTCCTTCTTTCTCCCATTGCTGAATCATTTTTTTCAAAACCGTATCATAATTTATCTTTTGGTTTTTCATTTTTTCAACAATCAACTCTGCATCAATCATAGTCCAGATCCCCACTCTACTCAAATATCTCTTATTATAGGCTATTTACTCCTAAATCGAAAGATAACGTCGTATTTGTTTAGAATTTCTTTGAGTATTTTTTTCAACCTCGGTATACTAGAAGAAATAACCTATAAAGGAGGGTCGCATCTTGCAATTGAACCTTTTCTATCGAAAATTAAAACGGCGAAGTCAGCGTTATGCTACAACCCATTTTTCATCCATCCAGATCATTGTTTTTTATTACGTATTGATGACGATCGTTTCTTTAGGGCTCTTCTATATTCCTATTTTTCGTCAACCAGATAGTCATGTTCCATTTGTTGATATGTTGTTCATGGCTATCAGTACAGTTAGTGTTACTGGACTGACGACTTTTGATATCAGTTCCGTATTTAATGATAATGGTGTCATTTTACTTGAAGTTTTGTTTCAAGTCGGTGGTTTGGGTATCATGATGATCTCTACTGCGTTCATCATCTTTTCTAAACGGAGAATTACTTTGAGACAAAGACAATTGATCATGACAGACATGAATCAACCACGTTTATCAGGAATCGTTCGTCTGATTCGGATCACATTTACGATCTTGCTGTGGTTCCAAATCATTTTTGGTACATTCTTCTCGATTTATTTTTATTATCGAGGCTATTTTGACCATTGGCGTGATGCCATTTTTTATGGATTCTATCAATCCATATCTGCTGTGACTAACTCTGGTTTTGATGTGACAGGCCAGTCCATCGAACCCTTTGCACATGATTATCTTTTCTTGATCCTTATCATGTTTTTGATTTTTATCGGAGGGATCGGCTTCCCTGTCTTGATGGAGTTTCGTGAATGGTTGCTTTACAAACGATCGAAAGCCAAGCTACCATTTCGTTTTTCCCTTTTTACAAAGTTAGCCGTACTAGCCTTTGTCATCTTGTTCATTGGAGGAACCATCTTGATCTATCTTCTTGAGAAAGATCATCTATTCCAAGATGCTAGTTTAAGTGTCCAGTGGATCAATTCGATGTTTTATTCTATGACCACAAGAAATGCTGGTCTGCAGATCCATGATTTAGGAAATTTCCAAATCACTACATTGATTGTTTTCTCCTTACTCATGTTTATCGGTTGTAGCCCTAGTTCAGTTGGTGGTGGTATCCGTACAACAACTGTTGCGATCATTGGCCTTTATCTTTATTCGTTCCTTAAAAGTGAAGATAACATCAATATATTCGGTCGAAAAATCGACGAAGATGATGTGCGAAAATCTGTTGTTGTCTTCATGTTATCTTTGGGAATGTGCTTTTTTTGCATCGTTTTCTTATCCGCAACTGAAAATCAGACCTTGATTTCAATCATTGTTGAAGTCACTTCTGCTTTTGGAACCACTGGTCTTTCTTTAGGGATCACTGGAGACTTATCGATTGTTGGTAAAATTACGATTGCGGCCCTGATGTTCATCGGCCGCATCGGCATGCTTTATACACTGATGCTCTTTATTCCTAAAGAAACACGAGATTTAGGTTACGAATACCCAACTGAAAAAATCATTATCGGTTGATTTCTTCACTCTGTTCGAATAAGTAGCGTGAAATGTGGGACAAAAGTAAGAAACACTTTTGTCCCATTCTTTAAAAACGAATAAACAGTGAGAGCAGAAACAACTCCTTCAGAAGTAAGTCAAAATCTGCAAAAATTTGAAAACAAATTCCGTGATCTCTCATTTTTCGGAGTGAAACATGGCACGATCGCGTTTCTTTTTCGTTTTTCTTCCTTGGTATCGTAATCATTTCTTAAAAAAAAGAAAAGCAATTTAACCTTTTTTTGAACATATGGTATTATTAGTTGAATTTACTCGTCGCTAAGACGTTTTTGGAGGTTACATAATGGGAATACGCAGCCAATTTGCGATTGCTGTCGGAAAGACATCACAATGGGCATTAAAAACCTTCTTAAAAGGAGGTTCAAGTTTACCTGGTCAACTTGCACTTAAGATCGATCCACATCTTTTAGATACCTTAGCTAAGGATTACCAAGTAGTCGTAGTAACCGGTACAAACGGAAAAACACTCACTACAGCCTTAACTGTAAATATATTACGTCAGCAATACGACGAAGTCTTAACGAATCCGACAGGAGCTAACATGGTCCAAGGAATCGTCTCCACCTTTTTACAAGCAAAACAAAAAAAGGGACAAAAGAAATTCGCTGTACTAGAAATCGATGAAGCTAGTTTAAGTAAAGTGACAGAGTACATCAAACCAGAATTATTCTTATTCACGAACATCTTCCGTGATCAAATGGATCGTTATGGGGAAATCTATACGACCTATAAAATGATCGTTGATGGTGCGGCAAAGTCTCCAGAAGCTACAATCATCAGCAATGGTGACTCACCGATCTTCAATTCTGTTGACACAGTTAATCCACGCAAGTATTACGGATTTGATCATGAAGAAGACCGTGAACAACTGGCTCACTACAATACAGATGGTGTTTTGTGTCCGAATTGCCATCATCTCTTACATTATAAAATGATCACTTATGCTAATTTGGGGAAATACTACTGTCCAAACTGCGATTTTAAGCGACCTGAATTAGATTATCGCTTGACTGACATGGTAAGAATGGATAATGTATCTGCTGATTTCGTCATCGATGACCATGAATACAGCATCGAAGTCGGCGGAATGTACAATGTCTACAATGCATTAGCAGCTACCGCTGTTGCAGAATATTACGGCGTTACTCCTGAAAAGATCAAGCAAGGACTTGGCTATGATGAAAAAGTCTTTGGGCGACAAGAAATCATCGATATCGCAGGCAAAAAATGCACCTTGGTCCTTGTAAAAAATCCTGTTGGGATCAATCAGGTGATCGACATGATCGGTTTAGCACCTTATCCGTTCTCACTTGTTGCATTATTAAATGCTAATTATGCAGACGGAATCGACGTTAGTTGGATTTGGGATGGGAACTTCGAAGATTTTGCAACTATGGATATCCCTGCTGTCGTTTCAGGTGGTGACCGTCATACGGATATGACATTACGTCTAAAAGTTGCGGGTGTACCAGAGGAAAAAATCACGGAAACGAAAGAAATTGCGGAAACGATTGAAGCAATCAAAAAACTACCGACTGACCATGTTTATATTTTAGCTACTTATACAGCTGTCTTACAGTTGCGTAAAGAACTAGCAAACCAAGGATTTATTAAAGGAGGGATGAATCGTGGCTAATTATGAATTGACTATTGCTCATCTTTATGGAAATCTCATGAATACTTATGGTGATAACGGAAATCTATTGATGCTCAAATATGTAGCAAAGAAGTTAGGGATTACCTGCCATACTGAAATCGTCAGCATCCATGAACCTTTTGATCCTGACAAATACGATTTAGTCTTCTTTGGCGGAGGACAAGATTTTGAGCAATTGATCATATCAAAAGATATCCAAGAGAAGAAAGAAGCATTGACAAACTATATCGAGAATAATGGCGTAATGTTGGCTATTTGCGGTGGCTATCAGCTTTTAGGCCATTACTATATGGGCGCAAATGGCGAAAAGATCCAAGGAATCAGTGCTCTGGATCACTACACACTAAGCCAAGAGAACAATCGTTTTATCGGGGACATCGTGATCCATAATGAAGAATTCGATGAAACGTATTATGGTTTCGAAAATCACAATGGGCGAACTTTTTTAGGTGAGGGTGAACGTCCCTTAGGTAAAGTCGTTCAAGGCCAAGGGAATAACGGAGAAGATAAATCCGAAGGTGTGATCTATAAGAATGTCTACGGTTCTTATTTCCATGGTCCGATCCTTGCTAGAAACGAACATCTGGCAGAACGTCTGATTCGCTTATCCTTGGAACAACGATACGGAAAAGATTTAGATTTACCAACGTTGCAAGAAGCACTTGCATAATAAATAAGAGACAGAGAATCGATTCTGACACACGAGCGTGGGACAAAAGTAAAAAACACTTTTGTCCCATTCTTTAAAAACGAATAAACGGTGGGAGCAGAATCAACTCTAAGAAATAAGCCGAAATTCACAAAAATTTGAAAAGCAATTTCGTTAATTTCTTCTTATTTCTCGGATTTAAACACCTCTGTCCCAGCCTCGTTCGAATGAATGGTTCCCTTGTCTCTTTTTTGTCCATTTTTTGTGCTATCACCTAAGTTGAACACTAAGCCTTCACTCTGTCTCCACAGCCCCCTCCCCTATTTTTTCTAATCTCTCTTGCCATAAAGAACTGTTTTTATGATCCTCTTTTTTCTCATAAAGCTCAATGAAATCATTGATGATCATTGTTTGATCGATATATGCACGTAAAATTTGTTTTTCCTCTTCCTGATTAATCAATTCAAGCGCTTGTTGGGCTTCTGAGATTTTTCTTTCTTTCAGAAACGCTAGTGCTTGCCGTTGATAGCCTTCATCTAATTTTCTGGATAATTCATCGCTTTTCAAACGTTTATTCAATACTTCTGCTTCTGCCAACATCTCTAATTCAAGGTAGGCCAATGCCAGCATTACTTGCCGTCTTTCTGACAACGTTTTAGGATAATGTCCGATCACTTTTTGCCATTCTTTCGCCACAAATGCTAGATCAAACTGAGCATTTTCCGATGGAAATCGATCATTTATTTTTTTTAACCAGACATATTCCTTTTCCTCAACTAGATAGTCGATCAATTCATCGTGCTGTTGCGGATAAGCTTCTACTGCTTCAAAGTAGGCTTTTTTTTGTAGTAATTGTTCCCAGCTGTCTTGTTTTACCAGCATTTCGCTTGCTGTTTTTTCAGAAGGAACAAAAAAATAGTCTAAGGTGAGTTTTCCCAAAATAATGAAAGTCGCTATACTGATACTCAAAAGAATGCATCGTTTAGCAAATGTATTGAATCTACCAGTCTTTGTATCATTTCGCATTTTTAACGGATTATTACGCTCCTTAAATCTCCCTTTCTTTACAGTAGTTTCATCCATTTCTACTGTATTGACATGCGCTGCGATGATCTCTTCGATGGGATCTTTGAAAGGAAACTGCAATTCTAACGTATACAGCAGTCGATTTCTTCGATTATAGATCCGTATTCGACAACTGCCTGAATGATTCACTGTTTGCTTATTTATGTTTTCTAATAGCGTTAGTGCCTCAAAAATTGGTAATCGGTCTTCTTCTATCCCTAGTCTTTGTATCCGATCAATCAGTACGATTTCTTTTGCCACTAAAAACACCCTTTTTTATTGGACCACGCTTCACTTTATTGTCTGCTATCAAGGCTTTGAGAATTCCAAATATTCATAGTCATCTACCAAATAATCAGTTTTTACTTCATCATACAAATAAGTAATCTTTAATGTTACTATTTTTTCAAGATTTCTTGTCACTACGTTTCCTTCTTGATTGACTAAATCAATTTTTCTCTTTATTTCACTTATAACTTCGAAACGCCGATCATTTTCTTTTCGAATATAATTTTTACTGTCAAGAAATACAGAGTGACTAAAAAAATGCGGATTTGATTTTCCTTGGTCAATTTTTAATTTTTCATTTTCTTTTGCCTTTTCTGTCAAAAAAATCTCATAGTTTGAATAATTTTCTCCACTTGTTTTAAATGAAAAAAATGAGAGTAAAAATTTATTTACTTGTGTATCTTTCAGCGCTTCTACCGATGGATCATGTGCTTTTTCTTGCAAATATGCCCCCTTTTCAAGTGATCTTCCTATACTGAACATCACGCTTGTACTTAAACAAAAAAATAACCCAGCCAAAACAAAAGCTTTTTTATGACGCATCATTAGTCGTTCCTTTCTACGATCCGGTAAAAATAAACTGGGGCTGCCTGTGCATCTCCATAATAGCCTTCAAATGGCGTGATCACAATATCTCCTTTCTGACCAAACCCTTTTTTCGTTGCAGGTGTACAATGTAAGATTGTTTGTCCTTCATTGTCTAAAAAAAAGCCTGTATGACCATAATCACCGGTTGAGCCTCCCTTTTCTCCCCAAATAAATAAATCACCCACTCTAATCTCATTGCGAGTGATTGCTTTCAAAACTGTTCCTTCCAAACCATATAGAGTTTCTGTGTTTCCAAAAGGTATGTTGCTCCCTAGCTCATTCATTGCCCATATCACAAAAGAAGAACAGTCATGATATGGCCATGTTCCTCGATTGCTTCCTTGTGAATATTGGACATTTGTTTGATGCAGACTTTTTGCTTTCACTAAAAGCTGTTGAGCGAAAGACGAGCCAGAGTTCCAGAGCAAACTCATATCTGTACTTCCTCCTAACTGAACCAACAATTGCTTGATAGCTGGCACCCAGTAATGATTCAGTCCTGTTGGATCGTTGTCTACACCTACTGGGCAATACACACTGCCAAGTCGTTCCACCGTTGTAAGCTGTCGCTCCACTATCAAATTTTTTAGCGTTCTTCCTGTTGCTTCAATCCCTTCATCTAAGCTTGGATAGCTAACAAGCCCATTTTCAGACATCAAACCGGCTGGATTATTGTTTTCAATAATTCCCTGACTTGTTCCCCAAGCACTTTCATGGATCATGATCGCAGCAAAAATGACAGGCGAAAGACCGTTTTTCTTTGCTTCTGTGATGATTTTGTCTGCTTTCTCACTAAAAGCATGACAATGTAGGACAATGATTTGACGAAAGCGTCCTTCATCAAATGACTGATTTTGAAAATCTAGCATTTCATCCGTTTTTTCCACATATGCTACTTGTGGAAAATAAAAGCTAGGATTTACCATGTTTGCTTTTTTCGAATATTCAATCGTCAACTCATTTTCTTTTATCACATTCCCGATAAGTTCACCTGCTTTGATTTCCGAGGTATTGTTGACCAGTGGTGAAACATTTGTCAACCGTAGTTTCCGATCATGTGATTCGACGTGAATCGCACCATCAGCAATGATTACTTTACCAGTTAAAGGAGCAAAAACTTCTTCATTCTCCTTTGCTTGTAGCTTGATTCCGTTGAAACACGCCTTTCCCTGACCTTTCACGTAATAGCCATAGCGCTGATTGATCTGTATGTTTCCTTCTTTGAAGGGCGAATGCAACTCAACTAGATGGTTGTATGGTCCAATTTCCATTTTAAGATGCAGCCGTTGTTTCAATTCCTCTGACCACTCGATGATTTGACTCAAATACCGAGTCCTTAGTTGGCTGTTCTTGGTATCTGGATCAAGTTCCCACAATTGATCATGTAACAAGTTCAATTTACTTTTGAATGCTTGATTTGCTAGCTGGAATTCATCTGCTTGTATATCTAAATAGGAAAGAATGCTATCAATATCACTTTTGATTGTCTTTGCTACATGCTCGGTACGCTCGTGATTGATTTTAGTGCCTGAATGTTTTTTGAGAATCAGTGTCTTGTCTGCATCTAATTCTGTTAAATATGTCCAAACCTTTGTCAACTCTAATTCATCCGCCTGGGTCACCATTGAAGAAACCATGCTGAAGATCCCCATTATCATAACTATCAATGAAAGTGTAAGGACTGCTGCAAATTTCAATAAAAAACTTTGTGTCGATGATTTCTTCCATTCTCTTTTTTTGTTACTTCGTCTTCCCTGAAAAAAGAAAAAATTTACTGTTCTTTCTACACGTGATTTACTTATTTTCCTGAGAAAAATTCTATTCCGTACTTCCTCTATCTGCTTGATCTTGTCCCTCACTTCTCTTTTCTTGAGCTGCATCTTGTTTTACTTTTATCCTTTCCTCTGGATCTGTCGTCATCAATTCATACAGTTTGGAAGGTGATTCTACGATATTGGAAAATGGTAGTATCACCTGACCTGCTCGTATCAGCCCAGCGCCCTTCGCAGGATGGATCAATTGCTTTTGCTGTTCAGCAGATAAGTGAAAAAGCAAAGCCAGTTCATCTAAATCACTTTTTGCTTGTTTTAGCATAATGATGAATTCAGTATTGCTCAACATTCGGCGTGCTTTGTCTGAAAGTAGTAAAGTTTCTACATTTTGCGTAATCCCTGTCGGAATAGCTCCCCATTTTCGAATACGACTCCACAATTCAAAAAAATAGTTTTCACAATAAGGATCGCTCAGCATCAATTGCATCTCATCGATATAAATCCAAGTTGTAATCCCTTTTTCCCGATTACGAACCACTCGATTCCACACTTGTTCTAATACAACCATCATGCCAAAAGTCTTTAATTGGCTACCTAATTGTTTGGTATTGTAGATAATAAATCGCTTATTCAACTGGATATTGGTTGGACGAGAAAAAATAGCTAATGATCCTTCAATATACAATTCTAAGTCCAAGACAAGCGCCTGTGCCTCTTCTTCTGGCTGTTCTTTTAATAAGGAAAACCATTCATTTCCCAGTGTCGGCATGCTTTTTCTCGCTGAATGATAATACTGGACATAAGTCAGCCGAGTCACTCGATCAATGATCGAACGTTGTGCAGAATTCAAGCCCACAGTACCCCCAATCAGTGCTTCAAAAGCAGTCAGAATGAAATCTGATTTCAATTTTATTGAATCTGTTTCACCTTGAAAATCACCTGAAATATCTAATAGATTTATGAAAGTATCTGTATTTGGTGCAATTTTGATGATTTGTGCATCGAAAGCTTTTCCGATCCGCGTATCTTCATCTTCTGGATCGATTGAAATGATTTCGTCTTCTGGATTTTTTAATAGCGTAGTGATTTCTTCATATTTTTTGGCTACACCTTTTCCTGACCCTGAACTTCCTAAAATCATCCCGCTAGGTGTATTCAATCGCTTACGATCAATTTGAATAGCATTTTTTGTTAATTCGTTTCTTCCATAATATTTTCCATTTTCATGACTAAGATCTTGTGCTGTAAAAGGAAGAAAGATTGCAGTACTTGTAGTTGTAAGGGTCCGCTGAGTCATGACCCAATTTTTGCCAAAAGGAAGAACAGAATTCAAGCCTTCCATCTGTAAATAATCTAAATGATTAAAGCCGCAGCCATACTTTCTGCCTATGCGTAGCACCTGCTTTGCAATATCCGCTAACAGCTCTTTTTTGTCTGTTTTAAAATAAACGAAAATAGAAACAAAAAATAAATTTTGTCCTGCTTTTCTCAAATCATCGAGTAATAATTTTGCTTCATCAATACTGGTTGTCAACTCATAGGGAACACTAGAATATGGATCATATCCTTTTTGTAGCGCTTTTCTTTGGGAAGCAACTTTATCTCCTTCCATATAGGCTTGTTTTCTTTGTATAAGATGATTCGCTTGGTCAGAGGCGATGGGATCAATATGAATAGACAATGTCATTTCTTCAGGAATCTCCAGCAATCCTGAAATAACTTTATCTGTTAAATTAGCAGGATAGTCTTTTAAATATAGTATTTGCCCATACGACTCTTCTATTTCAAAATAATTCTTCTTTTTAACATTTAGACTCATAGGTGCAATGCTTGCTTTTGTAGATAATCCGTTATAGATGAGATCAGAATAGTTGAAATCAAAAGAAGCAGTTGAGTGTAATAAATGATGTATCAGCCGTAATCGACTCAATCCGTCCATTTTTTGACATTTCGAACCGATTTCTGTTAAACTATCGCTCAATGTCTGTTCGGCTCTAGCTAATAGCTGTTTTGCTTGATCCAGTTCCTTGGCAGGCATGGTGAATGTTAAATAATTTTCTTTGATGAAGTTGTTCTCGCCTCCATGGATTTTTTTACTCAATAGATCATTCAATTCTTCGCGATACTCATCATGCGCATTGCCTATTTTTTTATAGAAAAGCTCCTTCTTTAATTTTTTCTTTCTGATTTTCTTTTTTACGAGTGTAACATTCAAGTGCATCGTCTCTTCGCAACTGTTCAGCAATGCGCAGTATTTAGTAAAAATACTTTGTTGTTCTTCCTTAGAGGCGATTTGATAATTGATATCAGAAAATTGGATACTCTTGGAATAGTAATTTGTACTCAATTCACAAATCCCACTCTCAAACATCTTTTCATAACGTAGCATTGATTGGACATCACGTTTAGGTGCCTGCTTTTTCTGTCTTTTTCCACGCTGTTGCTTTTGCTTTTTTAGTACGCGTAAAAATTTAGAATTCTTAATTGCTGTATTCTGTATATTTCTTGCTTCTTTTTGTTTCCTTTTTTGCCAAGGTCTCATCCAATCTCACCTCCATGATAGATGGATAAGTATAATAGCTGTCGAGTTTAACATAACGCCAACGAATCTGTAGATATTTTTCCATAGGCAGATCATTAGGTTTGATCCAACCAAAAGATAAGATGGGTGAACTAATTGCCATCAAACCGATGCCGAGATCATCAATAGAAAATTGCCAACTAAAATGATTCAAAAGACCGACGATCAGCGTAATACTCAAGGTTATCATCATTGATATAAATTGTCTTAATGAAAATCCAAAAAACAGCTTTTCTTTGTATAGTAAAATTTCTTTTCTAACCGGGACGTCAATTGCTATCATTCTCACCTCCTACTGCAGTCTATCAAGCGACAGCCATTATCGCCTTCGCCCACTTGTTCGTATAGAATAAACTGATGCATAAAGTCAAACAATTCCCCGAGATGATACAGATGACAGTGATCAATCCTTGGCGTTCTTGAATTGAAAAAAGGGTTTGTACCAACAGTGGATAAAAACTCAGTACCATGAACAATGAGACACCTTGTAACGAAGAGGCACAGATCATTCGAAAAAAATTTTTACCGATTTGATTGATTTCTTCATGAATAAACGTCACTAAAATTATAGGAGAAAGACTAAAGTAGAAATACAGCTCAAAAAAACGCAAAAATACAACGATTTTTGTCATGATATTTGTCAGTAGAGATAAGACTAAGGGAATGAATAACAGTAGTAAAAGCGTTAGTTTCTCAAAAAAATTCATTGCTTGTTCTTGCTCCATGATCAAGGAGAAATCAACTACTTGGTCCATCTCAGCTTGTATGCCTAGCTCACCGATCCCAACATTGATGATTGTACTAATACCAACAATCGCATGGATAAACACGGTTAAATTCCGCATCACCAATAAACTGAGCCCTAATTTTAAAAAAAGTGGTAGGAATAATTCGAATCCTCCGAATGCCGAATAATTACTATAAATTTTTTGAGCAATCTGATGGAATTCTAAAAGCAATAAAAAGCCTAAGACCGAATAGGCAATAGGCTTCACCACAATATCCATGATCAGCAAACTATAGTGATAAATATCTGGTAAGTAGGTCTCTAGATTTTGTACTAATACACTTTGGGGATCATTTGAAAAATTCAACTGTTCTGCAATCGTCTTTAAAACAAACTCGATGGCTCTATCCATGAATAATGCGTTGCTCCTCCCCTTATATCGAAATCGTTGCTATCCAAGAACCTGCTGCGAGAATCACTGCACCGCCAACAATTTGAAAGATAGCTTGTTGCATTGCTGGGCCGTTATGTTCTTTGATCGACATGCCTAGTTGGATGATCCCCCATACAGTAAGTAAACTTCCAGAAGCAAGTATTCCTTTGGAAAACAATGCCATTGCCTGTTCAAAATAGTCCATCTCACTCCCCCGTTTCCATATTTTCTTCTGTTGCAAGAACCTTTAATTGATAACTGGTCGTTACACGTTCAAAAGAGTCTCTGACACTTAAATACACGAGATACGTACCAGGTAAAGTACTATTGAATGTCCCGCTTACTTCTATTTCTGGAAGTAGCTTTTCTTCCTTGTCATGAACTGTGATCCCTGCTAATGGATCAAATACTTCACCTACAACTATTTCTCGGTCCTTTACACCTAAAAAAACAGGTGGTTCATTAATTACAGTGATCACTCCGTATGCTTTCGAAGATTTTCCATTCGTATCCGTCACCTGAAGTAAAACACGGTATTCACCTAGTTCACTGGTCTTGACTTGACTCCATGAATCTTCATCTACCTCAACAGTTAGTTTTTTTTCGGAGTCTTCACGATCTGAAACAATCACTTGTGCCAAATAAGCTTCTTTCGATAGTTGTGAAAAAACATTCACTTTCATATCTGCTTGGATGATCTCAGGTGCCTCATTTGTTATGGTGACTTCAACTATTTTTTCCACTGCCAGCTTTCCATATTGATCCTTTACGTTGCCGATTTTAAAATAATAGATGCCTTCTTTATTTGAGATGAAATTAGTTTCAACAATATTGGTTTCATTCAATGGGATGTTTCCATCTTCTGCATCCGTTACTTCCACATAATTGAAGATGTTGAATGACTCGTTGATCACCTGCTCGATTACGACAGGTGCTGAAATGATTGGTGCATCATTGACTACCCGTATTTCTACATGGGCCACATGTTGTGCACCATGTCGATCTTTCACCGTATAGATCACTTCGTACTCGCCTTCAACAGTTGTATCTAGATTTGTTTCAACGTGAATAGCGGAAGTCAGATCTCCTTCTTCGTTATCAGATGCGAAGACTCCTTTTCTTAAATCCAGTGGTTGACCTATTTTTTGAAACAAAAGTGGCTGTTCAACCGTTATTTTTGGTATGCTATTGATCATGATAGTGAATTCACTTGTCGTTACAAGTCCTTTAGAATCGGTGACTTGGATACGCACCTGTTGTTCACCAGGTATGGATGTATCCACATTGGTGTAACTGACGTTAGGAAACGGATCGCTCCCGTGAATGATCGTGAAATAGTTAGAAGGCTCAAAGAAACTATGTTGTTCGACAACGAGATAGGCCGAATGGAGGTTTAGTTTAGCTGCTTGCCACATTGTGGTGACAGAGTCATCTTTATTATTGACTCTAGATTCGAGTGGCTGAGATAGCGGATTTGATTGCTCATTAATAATACTTTCTGATTGAACAACTTTCTTTTTTTCTTTTACAAGCATCGTGGTAAAATGCTCAGTTGTATTCTCTAATTGCCGAATATCGGGCTTACTTTGCTCTGTTACTTGATCGATTGATGCAAAGTGTTCGATTACTGAAGAAACAGGATCCTGTTTTTCTTCTATCGTTTCGTTTTCCGTTGTCTCTTTTTTTGTCGTTGTTAAAACGCCAGTAATTTGCTTTTCAACAGATTGTTCTTGGTGGTGCTTTGCATTGATCATGTGACAGCTTCCTAATCCGATTAACCATCCACACAGTGTACTGATAAAAATATAATAGTTCTTTCTTGTTGTTTTTTCAGATCGACTAGCTAAGAGCAACTTTTTCATTTATTGTCTAACACCCTTTCTTGGTCTCTTGAGCAATTAATTACTTTTCTTTCGTTGACCATAGATTCGACTACTAACCAAAGCAACGAGTCCAACTCCTATGAATGTGACTATCAATGATCTAGTATCACCAGTTTTAGGTAACATCGGTTGTTCTTTTTTAGGCTCTTTTACTTTTTTCATTTGGATTGTTTGCTCTTTGTTTGTCAAATCATCTTCACGAGCCACCTCATTCTTTTTTTCCTCTTCATAGTAAAAGATGTGGGTCGCTGTCAGCTGCTCCCCATCCTTCAATGCATTTGCTTTTAATTCAAGAAGTACTTCAAAGGTATCTTCTTTACTTTGCGCTGTGTAGGTAGATACATTTTCACTGATGACTTGACCATTTTTAGTATTTTTATATCGTGTGACCACTGTATACATATGACCGATCTCAAGCCCTTCTCCTTTTATCCAGACCATATCTTTCAAACGATTGGTTACTGTTGGATCGATTTCCTTTTTGCCATACGCATCAGTAAATAAGGAAGAAACCACTAATTCTTCACGCTCATTATAGGCTTCTAGAACGATCCATTCGCCATCTTTTTCTACAGTGATCGAAAAATCTAATGCCGCTTCTAAGGGGAGATACCCTTCAAGGGGTTCTGATTCTATAAATTTATACTTTCCATAAGGCAATGATTCTACTTCTATTTTTCCATCTTTATCTGTGGCATACTCACCCATCAATATTTCTTTCGTTTCCTCATCCTGCTCGATTTTATACAATTCAAATAGGACATTTTTTAAGGGGCGGTCATTTAATCGGTCACGTTTGATCACTCTGATAGGTTGACGTGCTAGTCGATTCGGTACCTCTAATCGAATGAGTGGATTCGTCTCATTTTCAGTGATACTGAAAATGATGGGGTTCTCTAATGGTAGATATCCTTCTGGTGCCTTGATTTCATGAAGTTCGTAACGTTCATTTCCCCATGGTAAACTGTCAGTTGTCAGAACTTCTCCTTTTATATTCGTTTCAAAAATGGTTGTACTTTCAGTATCATTTGGTTTTTGCATAGAGACAAATGCCCCTTTACCATCATCTGCCCAAGTATCGAAGATTTTAAATTGCGCACCTGCATACGGAATCGCTTCTCCTGTATCCTCATCTACTTTGATGATATGTAACCGGGATTCAATGATTTTATCTTCTAAAAAGAAAAAATGTGTATAGCCATCTTCTGTAACAACTACCTCAAATGGTTCAATCAACAAATAACCATCTACCCCCTTTGTTTCTTCGACGATATAGCGATCGTAAGGGAGAGCCTCAAACTTAAAATACCCATTTTCTTGCGTCGTTTCCACATACTTCTTTCCTGTTGTTTGGGACGTTGCGGTTAATTCCACACCTGCCAGTGGTGGCTTGATCCCACGATCTTCTGTCAACAATTGATGTAAATTTTCCAGAACCGTACGTGGTATCAACGGACGAGATCCAAATTTATAGCCTTCGATATGCCCTTTGATGACACGATTTTTCACCGTTTTGCTATGGATAGCGACTGTTTCATTTTGCCCAGCATACGTGAGGTGTACGGTATACTTTGTGGGATCAAGAGTATAGCCTTTAGGAGCTTCGATTTCTTGTAGTGTATACGTACCTAGTTTCAACGCTTTTATTTGCCCTTGGACGATTCCTTCCGTTTCTTCCATTGTTATTTGCCCCACAGTTTCTCCTTGGCCATTTGTTAATTCATAAACAGCGCCAATAAGCTGTGCCGCTCCTTGTGGGGTATTGCCAGTTTCTTCATCTTCTTTGATCACTCGTAGATTTGCTAGTTGCTCTTGGTTATCCTTGATGATAGTCGTTGTTTCATTTGCTTTGATCGTCATTGTGTGTGGTGTCGTATCCAAAATGTACCCATCTGGCGCTTTGATTTCTTGTATCGTCACTTTTGTATCTACTAACAACTCATTCCAAGTAGCGTAGCCATCGGCATTGGTCATGATTTCTTGTACTTGACCAGTTGAAGTCGCAAAACGAAAAACGGCACCTGCCAGTGGTTGCTTCGTAGTTTCATCTACTTTGCGAACACGGGCATTGCCGTTTTTCGTGACATTTACAGTTAAACTTGTCTTCGTTAAATCATTTATTCTTCCTACCATCATATTTTGCGTATAAGGATGCTGGTAAATCAGTGGTACTCCACGGTAACTACTAGCAATGGCATAGTGAAAATCGATATTTCCGGATTTGTTTGCTTCCTTGGTCGCTGTGACCGTCAACTGATTTCCTTGCTTGTTTACCATAAGTCCTGGGGCTATAGCAGAAGGAGAGGATTCATAATTACTAAAAGACCCCGTCGTATCTAAAATCGTCTTGCTTTCGCCGACTTTCAATTCAACTATTTGGCGATCAAAACTTGGTTTGACAAAAAATTTATTGACGTTTGTCATCACACTTGCTTTAAATGTTTGATAGTCTGCCATCGTAAATACTCCCGAAATACTGGTCGGATAAATTCCTTGCTGTTCCCAAGCTAAAATTTGAGTCATCAATTCTTTTTGGAGTGTATGTCCAGTGACGATGATCCCATAATAGGTGATCAAGGAGATTTTCTTCAGTTGTTCAGTATTTTGCGGGGATGCTGTGTATCCCCCATTATTTCCTATACTAAGTGCTGCTCCTTGCTCGATGCATAGTGCAATCTCGCCATTTACTCGTTTCCCATACCAGCCATACTCGCGACCGCCATTGGATAAGTAAATATCGATATTTGCAATGTGTGCATTGGGATCTACATGTATGATTTGATTATCCCGAGTGTCTATTCTTCCGAACTTATCGTGAATCGAAGAGTGGATATAGTTGGAAGGAACTGTCGTATACAGTTTACCGTTTTCTTGTTGCATCAATTGGTTTTCCAGCAAAAAAGTTGTTTGCTGTTCTTTTTCATCCGTCATTTTTTCTAACGCTATAATTGAGGAACTTCCGAGAATGGAAGGGATCAGTAAACTAATCAGAATAAGCAATCGGAAACAAAACTGTCTATTTTTCTTCATTGAATCACTCCCGTTATCATTGATAGGTCTGTTTTATAAATTAGGTTCCTTTAACTTGTGAAATTGCACTCTCACTTAACGAACTAGTCGGATCACATAGCCTTTTTTACACCGTTCATAGCGTAAGATCCCACTTTTTTGGACTTGATTGATCAGCTTTGCTTTACTGCCCGTTGACCAACCTTCTTTATGAACAGATCGTTCATACTCAGATAAACTGATGGTCTTTCTTTTACCACTACGCATGAATGCTATCAACTGCTGTATTTCAGTCATATTCAACTTCCTTTTCAGCATTTTGGCATAGACACTTTTTGGATAAATGCCAACCTGACTATTTTAGGGAATAGACAACCTGTGACACGAATAAACCTTGAGAAAAACAAACGTAAGAAATCCTTCTTCAAACAAATAGCTATCACTAGCAATTATTTGCTCCATTTTCATCAAACATTTATAAGGACACATGATCTGCCAGTTTACCATCACTGACAGTACTGCCTTTTTAGTGAGCACCAACATGGATTGACAGTCAATCATCCACATCTCATCGTATCCGATACGAATGATGCTCTTTTTATGCAATTTTCAAAGAACAGACTAGGAATCGGAATCACCAAGATTTCACTTTAAGCGGTCTCTCTGTGTACTGCAATGCTTGTGTCGGATTCATTCTTTTGGCAAAAATCATCCCTCCTGAAGACACGGCTGTTTTGATGTGCCGATAAAGTTTATAATCCGGCAGCTCCTGTTTTGTTTCACGATCAATAAAGTAACCATTACCTAAATTGGCCCAAGTAGAACCATTAAATAAACGGACAGTTAACGCTTTACTTCGAATGGCTTTTTTCGAACAGATCCTTAACACATATATCCCTCCTCACTCTATAGTTACGAATTAATTGAGATTCTTCCAAAAAAAAAAGAAAGAGTGCACATCGCTTTGAACAAGCAATGTGCACTCTTCCTTCTTTTTTAATATGAATTTCTTTCTTCGATCAAATCAATACAGTAATAGTAGCTGCTGCTAAAATCAACACGAGACCAATAACTGTAATTGTCATTTCTTTTTTCGTTTTCTTTTGTCCTAAGAACCAAATACCCGTTAAAGTAGCTAATACAACAGATGTTTGTGATAGAATAAAGCCAGTAGCTAAACCATTCATATCAGGTTGTGCAGAGATAAGATAAGTCAATGCAGCAAAGGCAAAGAAGAAACCAGAAAAGATATGTTTATAAGAAACTACTTCAGTAAACGCTGATTTTTCGTTCCCTTTGAAACTTAAAACTGCTGTGTAGACTACTGCGACTAGCACCATTCCGATTGCTTGTGGTAAGAAGGCATGCATCCCGTCAATCGAAGTTGCTTGAGGTGCAGCTGAGTAAGCCCAATAACCAATTTCCCCTACAGCTAACAATAGAACTGCTTTTTTCAACAAATTGCTGTTTTCTTTATCTTTCTTTTCTGACCATACTGTCATCCAAGCACCTAAAATAATCAATACTAAAGCAAATGCACCAAGTAATTTTGCTGTAGTACCTGGCCAGTTACCTAACGCAAACACACCCCATAAAGATGCACCTAGCAATTGAAAGGCGGTTGTGATCGGCATTGCACGAGAAGAACCAATCAATGTGAATGACTGGAAGGTGATGATTTGTGCCGTTGCCCAACCGACACCTGATAAGATCGAAAAGACTAAATCCATTCCTGTAGGTAAGCCGATTCCTTTTATTACTGCAAAAACGATTGCAAAAATCAGTGTTCCTATAGTAGAGCCTAAAATTTGGTTGACTGGACGACCGCCAAGTTTAGAAGCAATCGTCGGGTATAACCCCCAACCTAACAGAGGTCCTAATCCAATTAAAAGTGCTGTCGCATTCATTCTATATCCTCCTTATTTGTTTTAAAATACAACGCCGCTTTCAAGAATGATATTCGCGTATGGTGTCATTTCCCCTGTGCGAATAAATGCATGGCAATTATTTAGATCTGCCTTCATTTCACTATGCGGAATAAACGTAATCGGCGTTTCTGGTAATCGTTCTTTGATTTCTGATAATACTTGAGGGTTTTCTGATTTGATTTCTTCTGCCAAGTAAATGCGCTGAACTTCTAATTCTTCTAAAACATTATTCAGTACTTGCATAAAACTTGGAATACCATTATCCACAGCTAGATCGATTTTTTCAGTAGTCATTGGTACAGGCATTCCTGCATCACCAATGCTCAATTTATCAAAATGACCCATTTGTGCGATAACTCGAGAAATATCTGAATTGATTACTTTTGACTTTTTCATACTAAAAACATCCTTTCTTTAATCCAATTCATTTTTATAAGGAATCGATGGTTGTGCGCCAAAACGTTGAACAGTAAGTGAAGAAGCTTTATTTCCATAACGAATTGCTTCTTCCAAATTACTAAAATCTTTTGCCAATAGACTACTCATTGCACCAATGAATGTATCACCAGCTGCCGTTGTATCTACGGCGTTTACTTTAAACGCTTTAACGATACCATTTTTTCCATCTTTTAGCGCGTAAAAAGCTCCTTTGCTTCCAATCGTGATAATCACGACTTCTATTCCTAACGCATGAAGTTTGGATGCTGCTTCTTGTAGACTTGCTTCGTCGCTGATCGTCACACCAGTTAAAATCTCTGTTTCTGTTTCATTCGGTATGATCATATCTGTTACTTTTAGTAATTCTTCTGGTACATTTTCTAATGCCGGTGCTGGATTCAAAATCGTTTTGACTCCTGCCTTCTTCGCAATCTTGAAAGCTTCAATCGTGCTTTCTATAGCGCTTTCAAATTGAGCAATGATAAAATCGCTCTTTTCGATGATTGCTTGGCTTTTTCTAACTTGTTCTGGGGTAAACGCGTTGTTTGCGCCTGCATGGATCATGATACTATTTTCACCTTGATCGTCAACGATGATATAGGCTTGACCAGTCGCTTGGTTTTCTAATGTAGCCACACCAGTTAAATCGATTTCTTCTTGGCTTAATAGCTCACTCATTGTTTTTCCAGCTTCATCCGTTCCCACTGCTCCAATAAAATAAGTATCTGCTTCAGAACGTCTAGCGGCTACAGCTTGATTTGCTCCTTTTCCTCCACCTGCTGAAAAAGTTTCTCTTGTATGGATCGTTTCTCCAGGTTTAGGCATATGTTTTACTCGAATCGTACGGTCTAGATTGATACTACCGATAACTGTTACAGTGTTCATTTCCACCACTCCATTTACATTATAAATTAGTTGAAACACTCTTTTAACAACAATTAAAACGTTTTAACTTTACAAAAAGAATATACCACAGATTGAAAGTGATTTCAAGAACTCTGCTACTAAGTGTAATTTTTCGTAATTTTCTGACATAAACATACGATGAAAAGAGCGTGAGGCAAAAGTAGGGAATACTTTTGCTTCACGCTCTAACAAGAATAAACAGTGGGCGCAGAAACAACACTTACGAGAAATAAACTGAAATTCACAAAAAGTTGAAAGCCTGTGAATCTCTACTGATTTCTCGGAGTGAAATATCTCTGGTCCGACCACTTGCTTCTATACGGTTTTTTCAAAGAAAAGAACATTTTTATCACTGTTACTTTTGCACGAATTATTTCCCTGGTTCAGAGGCAATGATTGTTAGTTCTCCTTGAACAGTCCATTCGTTGATCTCGTTCGGTAGAATGAAGCTTGTTCCTTTTTCTAACAGGTATGTCTGATTATCCACGATCAATTCCCCAGCGCCATCGATTACTGTCGCCAATGTATAAGGTGCTTGTTTTTTGAAAGAAGTGATCCCTTTGATATCCCATTCATACACATTGAAAAACTCAGTTTCTAAGTAAGTAACAATAGAAGATTGTCCTTTTCGAACTTCTTTGATTTGTAATTCTGGTGTTTTTGCAGGTACAGTAGTCACATCGATCGATTGTTGGATGTGTAGCTCCCGTTTCTGACCGCTTGCATCTTTTCTATCATAGTCATACACACGATAAGTCGTGTCTGAACTTTGTTGTGTTTCTAAAATCATGATTCCTTTGCCGATTGCATGGATCGTTCCACTAGGAACATAGAAAAAGTCACCTTTTTTGACGGGAACTTTTTTCAACAAATCGTCCCAGCGGCCTTCTTTGATCATTTCAGCCAATTCTTCTCTGGTCTTCGCATGATGCCCATAAATGATCTCAGCACCTGGCTCAGCATCTATGATGTACCAGCATTCTGTTTTTCCTAGTTCTCCTTCATGTTTCATTCCATAGGCATCATCTGGATGGACTTGTACAGAAAGTTCATCTTCAGCATCCAATATTTTGATTAACAATGGGAAAACTGGTTCCGTTGGATGACCAAATAACTCCTTATGTTCTTTCCATAGATCATCTAATTTTTGACCTTTGAATTCGCCATTTTCTACAACGCTAACGCCATGTGGATGTGCGCTGATTGCCCAATCTTCCCCGATTTTGTCATTAGGGATATCAAAACCAAATACGGATTTCAGCCGGCTACCTCCCCAGATTTTTTCTTGAAAGACTGGTTTTAAAAACATAGGTTCTTGCATCATTCTAACTCCTCTCGATTTTCATGATTATTATAGCATTATTTGTTTAATAACGCTTTCTCTTTCAAAAAATTTTCAACGATCTCATCGCGACATTCAATATACGCCTCACGATGGTCTTCTGGATGGACACGATTGGATAAAAAGATGAACGCTGTTTGATCGATCAAGTCAATCAATAAAAATGTACCCGTATAACCAGTATGAAAGAGAATTGGATGATGATCGGTCACATCTCTTTTCAAATCCCATCCCAATGATCGATCTCCATTTTGAAGTGGTGTTTGATCTTGCAAAAGCTCTTGGATCGTTCTTTCTTCTAAAAACTGACCATTCGCAGTTTTCCCTTTATCCAGATACATTTTGACAAATTTGATGCTATCTTCTAAATCGATAAATAAACCCGCATTGCCTGCATGTTCTGCTAAGACCCTTGCTTTTGGGTCATGTGTGATCCCCCGCAAGACTTCTCCTGATGCCAATTGTTGCGTTGGTACGATTCGTTTGGTTGGATAGGGTAAAAAGAGGCTATTCATCATCCCTAATGGTTCCAACACTTGTTCTTGGAACAATTCTGTTGCTGGTTCTTGAAAAATCTCTTCCAACATGAACCCTAACAAGATCGTGCCTGCATCAGTGTATTTCACAGCCTTTCCTAACTGATCTCCTGGTTGAAGTTTAAGGTAAGCAGCAATCAACTCTTCTTGTGAAAGTTGATCACGATCAGGAATCCACGTTTGGATATCAGACGTATGGGTCAATAAGTGCCGAATCGTGATCGTTTGATTGTCAAAAGCTGGTAAATAATCTGCAAGCGGACGATCCAACTCAATTTTTCCATCTTCCCACAAACGCAAGACCAAACTAGTTGTCGCAATCACTTTTGTCAAAGATGCTGCATCAAAAAGCAAGTCTTCTTCCATAGGCTGGATCTCCGGGACAACCTGAGCGTTTCCAGCAAAGAAACGTTCAACTTCATCTTTTCGGATGAATGCGCCAACGACACCAGGATAATAGCCTTCTTCTAATTTTTTTAAAATCAATTGTTTTGTTTCTGGATACATGTTCCTCTCCCTTTCTTTCGAAGGATACTCTTTCGTTCCATGCCCAAAGCATATAGCTTTCTTTCAGGAGAAGCAAGATTTTTCCAATATTTTAGACTTTTCTGCTAAAACTAAGGATGAAAAATATAAATAAAAAACTCCTACGTATGACATATCAATACGCTAGGAGCAACTTTCACACGCTAATTTATTTTTTTTCTTCTTTAGAATCTGTCACAAACCACCATTCGATTCCTATAGCATCATAGATAGTCAATACTGTATGCTTTTTATCTAAGAAGAAATCAACTGAATATTCTTTTAAATGTTGGACAAGTTCTTCCATATTCTCTTGGCTGATCACAAACTTCAAAAAGTCTAAGCCAATCACTTCGTGGGTCGGAAGTTGGATTGCTTCACTCGTTGCTTCAGTCAGACCAACATGGAAGTCCCCTTCATTTAAAACATACCATTCGTTTTTTTCGTTATGGACTTTTAAACCAAGCAAGTTTTCAAGAAACTTACGTTCTTTGACACTATCGATTACGTTTAAGTGGATTTTTTCAAAATAAGAGCCTGCTGATAATTTTTCGTACTTTTCTTCAGATTTTCGCAACAAAGATTCTTGATCCAAATTTTCTGGATCTGCAGACTTCTCTACTGTTCCATCTTCGTGATAGATCTCTAATTCATTACCTTCTGGATCTTTTAATAAGATACCCATACGGCCTTGGTCTTCTAATGCTTTTTCAATTACGTAATCCGTCTTGCGGATACGGCATAGAATATCTGCCATTTCTTCTACGCTTGGAATAATCAATGAGAAGCGGTTGAGCTTTTTGATCTCCCCGAAGTGATCATCTGCTCTGGGGCTTTCTTCAAGCAATAGCATTTCACTGTCACGCTCTTCCGTTCCTAGAATAGCTAGTTCGTTTTCTTCCCGTTTCAAATCAAAGCCAATTGTATTCTTATAAAAATCAATCATTTTATCTCGGTCTTTCACCCGGATTGCCACGCTTTTCAAATAGGTAGCAGACCCCAATTTAAAATCTTTCATCATTCTTGCTCCCCTCTACGTCAAGCTTTATTTTAACGATGGTTCCCATTTCTTTCAAGCGATAAATAGATTTTTATAAAAAAAAATGTGAGAATTCTCGCTTTTTCATATAATTTTAATAAAATAGTGAAAAAACGATAGTTATAAAAAATAAAACGCACGAAACAATCTATGTCTCGTGCGTTAATTTTCATTTTATGAAGCTTCTTCCTCTGAAAATTGACTGTTATACAAATCAGCATAAAATCCATCTTTTTCCATCAAAGTATCATGATTACCTGTTTCAACGATCGAACCATGATTCATAACAATGATGTTATCTGCATCACGAATCGTTGACAGACGATGAGCTACCACAAAACTTGTTCGGTTTTCTAATAAACGATTCATCGCTTTTTGAATCAAGATCTCAGTTCGTGTATCTACACTAGAGGTAGCTTCATCTAGGATCAAGACATCTGGATTAGCAAGGAATGCTCGCGCAATCGTAATCAATTGTCTTTGACCTTGAGAAATGTTGCTGGCATCTTCATTTAATACTGTATTATAGCCTTCAGGTAACTTGCGAACAAAGTCATCGACATGGGCTGCCTTAGCTGCTTCGATTACTTGCTCATCCGTTGCATCTTCGTTCCCATACTTGATATTGTCATAGATCGTCCCTGTGAATAACCAAGTATCTTGAAGTACCATGGAGAACTGTGCACGTAAGACATCTCGTGAAAGATCTCTCGTGTCAACACCATCGTAACGAATACTTCCGCCCGAAACATCATAGAATCGTTCTAACAGGTTGATCAAGGTGGTTTTCCCTGCCCCTGTAGGTCCTACGATAGCAACCATTTCTCCCGGTTTTACATCTAAACTGAAATCAGTCATCAATAAACTATCTGGAGAATAGCCAAATTGAACATTTTCAAAACGTACTTTGTAAGGTGTATCTTTTTCTACTGGCAATCCTGATTTTTCCTCTGTCATCTCTGCTTCATCTAAGACTTCAAAAACACGTTCTGCAGAAGCAACTGTTGATTGGATCGTGTTCATCAAACTTGCTAGCTGCGTGATTGGTTGTGAAAATTGTGTCGTATATTGCAAGAAGGCTTGAACATCACCAAGGGACATATTCCCATTCGCAACTTTGACACCCCCAAGAACAGCAACAAATACATATCCCAAGTTTTTAACAAAGTTCATCAAAGGCATGATGATTGCTGAAATGAACTGAGCTTTCCAGCCTGCCGCGTATAGTTTTTGATTTTCTTCTTCAAAGACTTCTTGGTCTTTTGCTGTATGGTTAAATGTTTTAACGATCGTATGTCCACTATACGTTTCTTCTACCTGATTATTTAAAAGTCCTAGACTCTTTTGTTGATCAGCAAAGAATATTTGTGATTTTGGCGCAATGATCATGACGATGATCAAACTTAAAGGAATCATCAATAATGCGACCAACGTTAACTGCCAACTGATAGAAAGCATCATGACGATGACCCCGATCAATGTGACGGCACTCGTTACAAATTGCGTCAAGTTTTGTTGAAGCGTACTTGCAATGTTATCCATGTCATTGATAGCTCTAGACATGATGTCCCCATTTGTATGTGTATCATAGTAAGAAATAGGTACTCGGTTCATTTTTGCTTCTAGATCATGTCGTAGTTCATACACTGTTCGTTGTGAAACTCTAGTCATGATAAATTGTTGTAAAAAGTTGAATACCGCAGAAATCAAATACATTACGATAACTGTCGCAATGATTTGTGCAATTTTATCAAAATCAATCGGAAATTTTGATATCTGTTGGCCTGCTTGCATCTGTTTAGCACCTGCCATGACACCATTGAATATTTCCGTTGTCGCTTTCCCTAATACTTTAGGTGTTTGGATTTGGAAGATTACAGCTGCAATCGCCAACACAAAAACGGCAATGATCGCAACTAAACGTTTGGACATATACCCAAATAATCGTCTAACTGTTCCCCAAAAATTCTTAGGTTTTTCTCCTTTAACGCCAATGTTGCGTCCAGGTCCATGTCCGCCACCCATTGGTCCACGAGAAGGTTTCGTATTTTCTTTACTCATGTAGATCCTCCTCTCTCAATTGCGAATGAACGATCTCTTGATACGTTTCATTTGTTTTAAGTAGTTCATCATGTGTTCCTTTACCGACTAATTTTCCTTCATCTAATACTAAGATCGTATCAGCGTCCATAACAGTACTTACACGTTGAGCAACTAATACCGTAATGCTTTGTGTCATATTTTGTTTCAATGCTTGGCGAAGATTTGCATCTGTTTTAAAGTCTAAAGCTGAAAATGAATCATCGAAGACATAGACATCTGCTGGTTTGACTAAAGCCCGTGCAATAGCCAGTCGTTGTCTTTGACCACCAGAGAAGTTCCCGCCGCCTTGTTCTACATGGCTGTCTAACCCATCTTCTAATTCTGAGACAAATTCTTTCGCTTGAGCAATTTCTAATGCTTTCCAAATCATTTCATCCGTTGCATCTGCTTTACCATATTGCATATTTTCTCTGATCGTTCCAGAAAAGAGCATCGCTTTTTGTGGAACAAAGCCCATCAATTCTCTCAAATCATGTTGCGTCACTTCACTGATGCTTGTTCCATTAATCTTGATGGCACCAGATTCAATATCATACAAACGTGGGATAAGATTGACTAAAGTCGTTTTCCCTGAACCAGTACCTCCAATGATTGCAACGATCTCCCCAGATTTGGCAGAAAAATCAATATCTTCTAAGGCTAATTTCTCCGCCCCATGATAGCGATAATTGACATGCTCAAAAGCAAGTGTGGCGTTTTTTCCTGCAAGAGCCAATTTTTTAGGATCTTTAGGGTCATTGATCCCTACTTCTTCATCTAGTACTTCATTGATACGATCAGCAGATGCTTGTGCTCTAGGCACCATGATAAAAATTGCTGACAGCATCATGAAGCTAATCAAAATCTGCATCGCATATGTCATGAATGCAATTAGGTTCCCTACTTCTAAAGTCATATCTGCTATGTAGTGACCACCAAACCAGGTAATTGCTACATTTGTTCCACTCATGATCAATGTCATCATCGGCATCATCAATGCAACGATCGTATTTACTTTAATCGCTGTATTCGTATAATCTTTATTCGCTAAATCAAAACGATTTTCTTCAAATCGTGTTTTATCAAAGGCACGAATAACACGCACGCCTGTCAGTCCTTCACGAAATACCAAGTTCAAGCGGTCTGTCTTTTTCTGCATACTCTTGAACAATGGAACAGCAAAAAACATGATCCCACCAATCAAAACGATCATGACAGGGATAACAACTAAGAAAATTTTCGTTAATTCATGGTCTTTTTGATAAGCTAAGAAACTTGCACCCACCAATGTAATCGGTGCATTGATCATCATTCTTAGAAACATTTGCGTAACCATTTGGATCTGGGTCACATCATTGGTTGTTCGTGTAATCAAAGAAGCTGTTCCATATTTATCAAAGGCGTCTTTGGTCAAGCTTTCTGATTTTTTATAGACATCTGTACGTAATTGTTTTCCTAATTTCTGTGATTCTCGTGTTGCAAAATAGGTATTTGCAATTGCCGCAAAAATACTGATCAAAGAAAAGCCGATCATAACAAAACCAGTCTGCCAGATATAATCGACATCTCCTTTTGCTACCCCTTTATCAATAATATTAGAGGTCAGTGTCGGCAAGTAAAGATCTGCGAAGACTTGGATAACCATAAATATCGTAGCAGCAATTGCCGAAGTCAATGATATCCGTTTAAAAACTTTTAGCATGTAGTACCCTTCTTTCTATTTATACACTCCATTTTTCAACCAAGACAATTTCAGTTTGAATTCTTCGATTGCTTGTTCAACAGAGTAATCTTTGGATTTTGAGAATGTTTTATAAGAATGAGCGATTGTCGTAAAAAATGTACTCATCACTACTTGGATCAGTAATTCCATCTCATGGTCATTTTTGATTTTTAGTGTAGTGCGATCGATCAACTCAACCAGTTCTTTCGCATCTTGTTTATGCTCTTCATGGGAGTGATGCTGATCCCCTCTAGCATGGGGCACCACTTTACGGGAAGCACGATAATCCATATTCATGAACAAATTTCGATAAAAAGCAGCATTTTCTCCCACTAAGATATCGCGGATCATCTTTGTAAAATAAAGTTCGAATCCCTTGAACAAATCACCATCGGCTTCTTTCATCAATTGGATCATATCTCTAGAACTATCACGTCGCACTGTTTCAAAGTAATAGAAATAAAGATCTTCTTTGTCCTCAAAATATTGATAAAAACTACCGCGAGGGATTTCAGCTATCTTCACGATATTTGCGATAGAAGCATCTTTTAACGGGACTCTTGAGAACTCAACTCTTGCTGCTTCTAATAGTCGTTTCTTTTTTTCTTCAGGTAAATGAAAAAAAGTCTGCTTAGGCATAGGTAGCCTCCTTCCTTCTAAAAATGACACGCTGTCATATGACACTATGTCATTATAACACCAGGTAATTGTTTTGCAAGTGATTTGCATGATTTTTTTCATGAAAACAACTTTTTTTTTTATTTGAAATGGAACCTTTATAAAAAAGCTTGATAGCCTTTTCTCTTTCAAGTAAACTTATTTTGTTAGCCACATAACAACAATTATAAAAGGAGAGATATTATGGCATCAGTATTAGTAGTAAAAGGTCACCCTTTAACTGCACAAGAATCTCGTTCAGTTAAAGCATTATCTACTTTTTTAGATAGTTACAAAGAAAGTCATCCGGACGATGAGGTTACCGTCCTAGAACTTTACCGTGATGATATCCCAGAAATCGATGAAGAATTGCTTTCAGGTTGGGAAGCGCTTCGTGCAGGTGCTGAATTCTCTACTTTATCCGAAAGCCAACAACACAAAATTGCTCGTTTCAATGAATTGACGGATCAATTTCTTGCTTCAGATAAAATCGTTATCGCCAATGCTTTATGGAATTTGAATATTCCTACAAAACTAAAAGCTTGGTTCGATACTGTCAATGTAGCTGGTAAAACGTTCCGCTACACTGAAAATGGTCCAGAAGGATTAGTTTCTGGTAAAAAAGCATTGCATATCCAATCAAACGGTGGAGTTTACAATGGTCAAGACTTTGCTTCACAATATGTCAAAGGGATTTTGAACTTTGTCGGTATCGATCAAGTCGATCAATTATTTATTGAAGGTATCGACTATGCGCCTGATCGTGCTGAAGAATTGATGCAATCAGCTTTGGATAAAGCCACAGAATTTGGTAAAACATTCTAAATCGATCAGCAAAAAATTTTTTAAAAGAAAAAAGATTCAAAAATAGGAATTTCTGAACCGATCTCTAAAAAGTTAGCGGACTAGCTTTTAAAGATCATTACAGCCTATTTTTGAATCTTTTTTTATAACTCGTTGTTTTTTTCTTCATATAAACTAGAAATAGTAGTGTACCATTCGAAGACATGTGAAATGATCACTTTCGCAGCAGCATATACCGGAATCCCTAAAATCACACCGATGATCCCAAATAATTTACCAGAAGTCAGCAACACCAGTAAGATGGTGACAGGATGAATTGCTAGCTGATTTCCTAGAACAAGCGGAGAAATCAAACGCCCTTCGATTGTTTGCTCCAAAGCAAAGACGATCAGCACTTTCACTAACATCACTGGCCCTGCAACGATTGCTAAAAACACTGCTGGAATCATTGCTAAGAATGATCCTAGATAAGGAATAAGGTTTAAAAATCCTGCGACTATCCCTAGAGTAACTGCATAATCCAAACCAATAATCGCAAAACCGATCATAAACATGATTGCTACAGCAAACGCAACAGTTAATTGCCCACGGATATAAGAAGACACTTGGTCATTCATTTCCCCTAAAACTTTTAATGTTGGTTTCCGCATACGAGTTGGCAAGAATTTAACAAAATACGGTGCAAGTTGTTTCCCATCCTTCAATAGATAGAAGAGAATAAATGGCATCGTCAACACAGCAACCAAGACCGTCGCTACAGCCCCGACAAAACTACCCAAACTTTGAACGGTACTTTTAGAGATATCTTGTAACATATCTCCAGCTGAACTTACGAACTTTTCTCCCGCAGATTCCAATTGATCTCTAAACTGATTAAATAGCGGGTCCCTTAAAATCTCCGTCAATTTATTATCGATCGTATCTACATATTTAGGAAAATTACCGACAAAACTGACTGTTTGCTCTTGGATTTTAGGAATGATAACCACTGATCCCCAAACGATCAAAGCCACAACGAGAACAAATAATCCAATGATACTGTAGATTCGCGGTATTCGTTGTTTCTCTAAATAATCAACCACTGGATTCATCAAATAGTACAAAATACCCGCTAAAATAATCGGCAAGCCAACGATCGCTAAAAACTGCCAGATTGGTTCAAATAAATAGGATACTTTCGTAAATAGAAAAACGATAAGTAAGACTAAAAGCACCACTAGTAATGACGTCACGACCTGATTATTCAAGAACCAACGCCAGAACCAAGAAATAGGTCTTGATTTTTTATTTTTTTCTTCCATTTTTCCACCTACCTGTATTTAATCTCTGTACCTACATGGAGTTCAGGAAGTTGATGTGGTGATAAATAGATACCATTTGCAATACCACTGTCTTCCGTATGACTCTCAAAAATCAACGTAACGTGTCCAACAGAAGTCAAATTTTCATTCGCCATCGTTCCCACATAATCGATTGTATATTCTTGCTGATCAAAAGAGATCATTCCACCTTTCTTCAATTGAAAGGCTTCTTTTGAACTGATTTCTTGAATAATTGAATAATTCCGCAAGGCAGATGTCGCTGTTTGATCGAATAGAATCAAGATCGGTTCTTGATCGCTCACTGCTTTGGCGCCAATTTCTTTTATCGTTGCATGAATCATAACATTCTCTCCCTCACTACAAAAAATTTCTTTGCGTACAAAACAAGTATAACATATTCTCTTTGTTTAACCGCCATGAATAGTTATGTGCTAAAATAAAAAAAGAAACCTATTTCATAAAATTTCAGGAGGGATAAAATGATGGAAAAAATCATTTTAGGGACATATACAAGACGTGTCAGTGAAGGAATTTATACAATCAATCTGGATAACGAAAAGGGTGAATTGACAGGTCTAGAATTAGCAACGAAAGAAAATAGCCCTACTTATTTGTCGAAAAGCAAAGCTGGTAATCTTTACACTGTCACAAGTATCGATGGATTAGGCGGAGCTGGTGCATACGATCGTGAATTTCAGTTTTTGAATGCGGTAACAGAATCAGGAGCTCCTTTGTGCTATGTAGCCGTTGATGAAACAAGACAGCTTGTTTACGGCGCAAATTACCACAAAGGTGAAGTAAATGTTTACCGTATTCTTGAGAATGGTGGATTAGAAGCTACAGATGCAGTGTTTCATCAAGAAGAAACTGGTCCGCACAAAAATCAAGACCATGCTCATGTCCACTACACAGACTTGACGCCTGATAATCGATTAGTTGTTTGTGATCTGGGAACAGATCGTGTCTATACGTACGATGTGTCAAAAGAAGGAAAATTGACTGCTGTGGCTGAATTCGTTGCAGAACCCGGAACTGGCCCACGTCATCTTGTTTTTCATCCCACAAATCAAAAGATTGCTTATTTATTTGGCGAATTAGATAGTACGGTCCGCGTACTACAATATGATGCAGCACACGGAAGCTTTACTGAAAAACAAAAAATCAGTACTTTACCCGAAGATTTCCAAGGAGAAAACGGTGGCGCTGCGATCCGTATCTCTAAAGATGGCAATTATGTCTATGCTTCAAATCGTGGGCATAATTCAATTGCGGTGTTTGCTGTTTCGCCTGATGAGTACACCTTAGAAAACATTCAAATCATTTCAACTGAAGGGGATTTTCCAAGAGATTTTGCACTGGATCCAGAGAATAACTATCTAGTATGTGCAAACCAAAACACGGATAATCTTACTCTTTATTCTCGTGATGCAGCTACTGGTTTACTGTCAGTACGCCAAAAAGATATTTATGCGCCAGAATGTGTCTGCGTTTATTTTGACTGATCATGGAGGAACAAAATGGATAAAGAAGAAGTTTTAGATCGTCTACGAGAAGACTTGGAGATTCCTTTCTTTCAAGGGAAACTTGAGGACAAAGTCTACAGTGAAGAAGACTATCAGAAAATAAAAAATGATTTGATCAAGTATTTTGATGATTATGTGAGAAATGTGGAAAATTAAAAAAGCGTGTTGATTTGAGTCACACTGAATCAAAACCATAATTAAAACGAACGAGGATGGTCCTTTTTACTGCTTGGGGCCATCCTTGTTTTGAATTCAAGATATCCCACATACGTTCTTTGTTCTTCCTTCTTTTCGTGTAGTTTTTTATCCTTGAACAATACTAAAAACTACAAGCCCGTTGTCATTGAGAACTTCTACAACATTCGCCGTTTTTTCATTTGATTTCTTTCAATAGCAAGCACTAGAAATAGCCCTGTGAAAATAAGAAGGCAACCACAGAAATCGAACAGTAGATTCTCGTGGTTGTCTTCTTATTTCTCAGAGCTGGACACTTTTTCGAACACGCTCTTTACTTGATAGCACCGACTAGTTGCTGAATAAATTTTTGAATGTCTTCTTTCGTGTTGCCATAACCAAAGCTGATCCGAATCGATTCTTTCAAGATTGGTGTGTCTTTTCCATACATTGCTTCTAATACATGGGAAGGTTCGATATTCCCTGCTGTACAAGCTGACCCAGTGGAAATAGCGATACCGTTAAGGTCTAATTTCATTAACAGCAAATCATTTACGACCCCTGGCAAACGAAGGTTCAGCACGTGAGGCAATTTATTTTCTAGGTCCCCGTTTACTTGAACATCAATCCCTTGTTTTTCTAATTCCTCTAAAATCATTTGTTGGAATCCCGCGTATTTTTCACTTCTTGCTTCACGTTCTTCAACCGTTAGAAGTTCCGCTGCTTTTGCCATTCCCCAGATTCCTGCAAGATTTTCTGTTCCAGCACGGCGTTTTTCTTCTTGTTCACCACCTAGAAGCATTGCGGGAATATTGACCCCATCTTTCTTATATAAAAAGCCGACCCCTTTAGGTCCATTGATTTTATGCGCTGAAACGCTTAGTAGATCAATACCTAGATCTTTGGGATGGATCGTTTGGTTGCCATAAGCTTGGACTGCATCGGTATGGAAATAAGCAGGATGCTCGCGTAGTCTTTCTCCGATCTCCTTGATTGGCATCAAGTTCCCGATCTCATTATTCCCGTACATGATCGAAACTAGGATCGTATCTTCTCTTAAGGCTTGTTCAAAGTCTTCCAATGAAATATTTCCTTTTTCATCTACAGGTAAATATGTAACCTCAAATCCTTTTGTTTCTAAATACTTCATCGCATTCAAAACTGCAGGATGTTCGATGGCTGTAGTGATCAGGTGCTTGCCTTCCGCTTTTCTTGAAAAAGCTGTTTCTAGGATTGCCGTATTATCTCCTTCTGTTCCGCCACTGTTAAAAATGATTTCATGGTCATTCACCTGCAAAGTATCCGCAATGATTTGTCTAGCGGTCTCCAATTTTTCGTGCGCCAAGCGACCAAAGCCATGGATACTTGACGGATTGCCGAATGTTTCTTGCATGATCATAGTCATTTCAGTGATTACTTGTGGATGCATCGGTGTGGTCGCCGCATGATCCAAATAAATTTTTTCCAACTTTTTTCATCCCTTCCAGATATAACTAGGCACATTCTAGCACAGAATATCAAAGTTACCAAAAATAAAAAATAAATTCGCTCAACTGCTTACTAAGTAGAAGCTAGTTGGGCGAATTTCTATTTGTCCTATCGCTAACGATTAATCAAACTCTTTTTCTTCTAGACGGAACAATGGACTCATTGGTGTATTTTCGTGGATACGTTTTACCGCTTCTCCCATCAATTCAGAGCATGTAACGATCGTCAAGTTTTCTGGATGACGATCTTCAGTTGTGAAGACAGAATCAGTGATACAAATATCTTTGATTGGCGCTTCATCTAAGATTTGTTTCGCAGGAACAGATAATAATCCATGAGATGCACAAGCATAAACATCTTTCGCACCATTTTCTTTCAATACATTCGCTGCACGGGCAAATGTCGCACCAGTATTAAGGATATCATCTACCATGATACATGTTTTTCCTTGTACGTTCCCGATCACATAACCGCTATTCACATCAGCATCATCTGCGTGGTCTACGATTGCCAGTGTACTATCCAGATATTCAGAAAGGCTTCTAGCACGTTGGACACCACTATTTTTTGGTGAAACAACAACAATATCATCCCCCGTCAAACCAAGTTGACGATAATAATGAGCAAACAAAGGCATTGTAAATAAATTATCAACAGGGATATCGAAAAATCCTTGTACTTGGACAGTGTGCAGATCCAAAGTCAACACACGAGTTGCACCAGCTTCTTCAATTAGATTAGCAATCAATTTCGCTGTGATTGGTTCGTGTGGTTTTGCTGTGCGGTCTTGTCTTGCATACCCATAATAAGGTAGTACGACATTGATCGTTTTGGCGCTTGCACGTTTCATCGCATCGATCATGATCAATAATTCGAGATAGTGATCATTTACAGGCGCATTGGTCGACTGTACGATGTACACATGATCGCCACGGATACTTTCTTCAATATTGATCGAAATTTCACCATCACTAAATTGTTTTACGACACTTTTTCCTAGTTCTGTCCCAAAGACCTTCGCAATTTTTTCTGCTAATGGACGATTCCCATTCAAACTAAAGATTTTCAACGTGTCATCCTGATACTTTTTACTCATGTAGTCCTCCCCAAACTTCTCTATTCTTCGATAGTTTAACATACTTTGCCAATATTTTCTGGTAATTTCTGCAAATAATTACGGAAGGGAGACTGTTCCATTCCCCCAACTTGCAGGAATTATTCGTTGATAATCTCCCCAATTATCGTGGACTTTATAAAAACGTTCACCAGAGACAGATTCATAATACGCATATGCTGTCACCCAATGATTACCATAAGGACTGCCAAGTATCTTCAAAATCCCAACCATCACTGGTTTTCCTTGACGAATTCTTTTGGTGGCCCGCTGCCAAGAACCGATGATCGTATTTCTAGCAGAAAAAGGATTGTCTGTTTTTTTCAAGAATCTCGATAGCCCACCACTTACTTGAAGTGGAATGGTCGGTAATCCTAAAGGCTGGATCATTTTTTTCAATTCACTGCTGAGGGGCTCATCTATCGGTGATCCTTTTTTTCGAATCTCTTCAGGAAGTGATAACTCATTGCGAAAGTCTTGATAATAAGCAAGTAAAACAGCTGCTGCATAAGTTCCGCAAAGATAGCCCGAAGGTGTGCGCCATTTTTTATAAGAAGCGAAACGTTTTGCGGGTACCCCCACCCAACAATCGAGCAGATATGCTTTGCCTTTTTTTGTTCGATTCCATTCCAGTGCTTTTTCTAGCAAATCATTTTCTTCAGAAAAACAACTTGTCTTTTCTGCCATCGCAGTAAAAATGGTCGAACGCCCAATAGCATCAACGTACGTATCTTCTGTCGGGCAATACTCTACTGGCTTTCCAGTCTGATCAACAATAAGATAGCTTTCATTCTGAAAGATCATGGCTAGATACACCTGTCCCTGATCCGTGAGCAACTTTTCTGTCGCCGCCACGCTCTTTGCTTCACCATCTATTATAAGATACGCAGATCGTTCGACTTTATTTTTCAAGCTCAATCACCTCCGTTTCTTTCATTATAAGGGAAATAGGGGCAAAAACAAATCAGTTTGACTAGGGAACAGTGCCTTCTCTTTTCATAGAAATCCCCATTATTTCTAAACTTCTATTCCTTTCCATTGTTTATTCAGTGATTTTATACGATAATAAAAACATTAAATAAAAAGGAGCGATGAGTAAATGAACAAAGAACTTTTAAAACAAGATTTTTATGAAGCAGTAAATGAAGAATGGCTCAAAACTGCCAAAATACCAGCGGATAAACCCGTTACTGGCGGATTCCAAGAATTGGTTGTTGGGATCGATGACCTATTAATGAATGAAATTGACGAATTACTCGCACACCCCGAGTTCGTTCCATCTGAAAAAATGGCTCATTTTCTTCGCTTTTACCAAATTGCAAATGATTATGATAGAAGAAATCAATTAGCAGAAAAACCATTACTTCCACTGCTTGAACGTATTGAAAAAATCAACTCATTTGATGCATTGAACCAACAACTTCCAGAATGGGTACTTGATAGTTTACCCCTCCCATTTTCACTTGACGTAGATGCGGATATGAAAAATGCACAAACAAATGCCTTTTTTGCTTATCCACCTTCTTTATTCTTACCTGATAAAACATATTACGCACCAGAACATCCAAATGGTGCAGAACTATTAAACGTGTTCTTTGATATGATGGTCCAATTATTGGAGCTTTCTGGAAAAGATAAAGGTCAAGCTGAAGCAATCGTCGAACAAGCCATTCAATTCGATAAACTGATTGCTCCTCATGTAAAAAGTGCGGAAGAAAATGCGGACTACAGTAAAATGTACAATCCTCAATCATTTGAAGAATTTATTGGTCATACAGCTACGATCGATTTAAAAAAACTATCTGTTGGCTTACTTGGAACAACACCAGATAAAGTCATCGTGACTGATCCAGGATATTTTGACCATTTAGCTGAACTATTAACGACTGAACATTTTCCACTGATCAAAAGTTGGATGATCGTGCGAACGGTTCGCTCTTTAAGCAGCTATTTATCAGAAGAATTCAGACAAGTCAGCGGCATTTTTTCTCGTACACTTTCCGGTACCGAAGAAGCAATGGCTCCAAAGAAAGCTGCGTACTATTTGGCTTCTGGACAATTCGACCAAGTCGTTGGTGACTATTATGGGAAAAAATATTTTGGTGAGATTGCTAAAAAAGACGTAGAGAATATGATCAAAGAAATGATTCGTGTGTATAAAAAACGTCTAGAAGAAAATAGCTGGCTTAGTCACGCAACCAAAGAAAAAGCTATAATCAAACTAGATAAATTAGGTGTTCAAGTTGGTTATCCTGAGAGCATCCCCGCTCGTTTCGATGCATATAAAACAGTCACTGCAGAAGACGGCGGCACACTACTCTCCAATGCCTTAGCTTTTAGTAAAATCGAAGCTAAAGATCGTTTTAGCAAATGGAATAAACCTGTTGATCGTTCAGAGTGGGAAATGAGTGCAGATACTGTGAATGCTTACTATCACCCATTTAGAAATGTCATTGTTTTCCCTGCGGCTATCTTACAAGCCCCATTCTACAGTTTAGAACAATCAAGTTCCGCAAACTTTGGTGGGATCGGCGCAGTGATCGCCCATGAAATTTCACACGCTTTTGATAACAACGGTGCCAAGTTCGATGAATTTGGTAATTTGAATAACTGGTGGACAGAAGAAGATCTGGAACAATTCCAAAATAAAGCCCAAGCGATGATTGACGAATTTGACGGTTTATCACTTGCAGATGCCACTGTGAATGGTAAGTTGACCGTTTCTGAAAATATCGCTGATGCTGGTGGTTTAAGCTGTGCTTTAGAAGCTGCTAAATCTGAAAAAGATTTTTCATTTGAAGAATTTTTTGTCAGCTGGGCAACGATCTGGCGTACAAAAGCCAAAAAAGAATACCAACAATTACTTTTACAAATCGATGTCCATGCGCCAGCTAAACTAAGAGCCAATGTCCAACTACAAAACATTGATGAATTCTATGAAACTTTTTCAATCACTGAACAAGATGAAATGTACCAAAAACCAGAAAAACGCGTGCATATTTGGTAAAATGGTGAACAACATGCCTTGACCAAAAAGAGAACGAGGGACAAAAGTATTCTGTACTTTTGCCCTCGTTCTCTTTTTTAACAAATTTTATTTTTTCAAAGTTATTCGTATCATGCCTTCTTTTTTTTCCTTGTCATGTAAAGCACGACTGCACAAATGAGCGTTACGCCCAATGCTGTGATGAAGTAATTCGTTTTTTCACCAGTAGTTGGCAATTTATTTTTGTCTGTTTCATTTTCTTTAGATTGCCCTGTCTCTTTCCCTTTATCTGATTCATCGGTAGTTGATTCTGTTGTTTTTCCTGCTAAGCTATTGATTTTTTTCTCTTGACTTACTCTATCAGCGTGCTTGATCCATGTCATTCCATCAAATATTTCTGTACGGTACCACACAGAAAGAACATATGCCCCCTGCCTAGGCGCAGATATTGTAGCGAGTGAATCCGAAAAAGCTCCGGACATACCAGCTTCATCGATACGCCATTCAACAGGAAAGTAACGCATGTCGCCTTTAACTGCTTCTAACGGATCCGCTGGAGCAAAATCAGCTACCCACACTGTAAATGGTTTCTGTTCTGTAATATGTTTCTCCGCTTCTTCTCGTATCCCATTGGCTTCTTTTATGATAATGGGATTGTTCTCTTCTGTCGGCTGTGTCTGATTTGGTTCGCGCTCCTTTTCCAGTTCAACTACTGGATAATCCGAGAATGGTGAACTTGTTTCGTCCAAAATAGCTCCCACAGAAAGAGGAACACCGTTGTTTTTCTTTCCGTCTGTTCGTCGAAATTCTGGCTTTATCTGCATCAATCCAAAGACGTTGATGCTCCCATTCTCATATCGAGAAACCGGTTCTTTCGTTTCATCTGAAGTGTCTAGATGGTCGAACCACTCCTCTAAAATTTGACTGCCTAAATGATTTTCAGAGCGCTTTGTCTGTTCATTCCATAAATAGTTCAATTCATGGAAAACATCCTCTTTTTCTTGCTTCAATAGTTGGATCTGTTCCCTTATATCTAACCCTGTTGTTCGAAATGATAGAATTCCTGATGTTTCGAAAGCCGTCTCACTGGCTGACGAAGTATAGAGCGCAACATTGTATGAACCATTATTAAAGCTTGTGCTGCTTTTGACGATGATGTCCGTTCCGCTATTGGAATCGATTCCTTTCGCCAAGTTTTCAAAAGAAAGACTATTGATCAATTCGTGCTTTCCAGAGAGTGAGGAACCTCCCATTTTAAAGCCGTTCCCATTCCCTTCTCCGTTGACCCCAGGAATCCAGCCATTTCGATAAGCAACCGAATTTTTGATCACTACTTTCCCGATTGAGCCTGTTTCATTTTTCGCAAATAGATCCCAACCGTCATCAGCATTATGGTAGGCAATACAGCCATCAAATAGATTGCCTTCTCCAACTGTCAATTTTGCCGCAAACCCATCTGCATCTTCAAATCCTGGGTCAGCATTTTCGAAAGAAGTACAATTTTTGATCAAGTTATGTGCTGGCCATGCTTCAAACGGGTCGTTTGAGCTGCCGCTGATTTGAATTCCTGTATTTCCATTGCGGTATGCATGGATATCCTCAACTACATTGTAATTACCAGAGATTTGCATCCCTTTTTGCATCGCCGCACTATTTGTAATGTCAAATCCTCTTAGTATCCAATGGTTGCCCCAAACAGTCAACCCATTACCCGTGCCACAAAAATCAAAAATAGGGCGCTGATTCTCCTTATTCTTTTCCGCAATCAAATAGATTGGTAATTCCTTTGTGCCATTGATACCTTTTGGGATACTGAGTCCGTTAGGTAAAGCATATGTCCCTGAACTTAGGACAATGATTTGGCCTCCACTAGCATATTTGAGTGCTTCCGTTAATGAAAGGGGATTTTGTTTACTTCCACTCCCAGTTGCTGTCCCCGTTGGTGTGACATAGAGCGTAGAGTAGCTGTGCTGTTGATGGACCACGGTATGCTTGATTTCTTGAGTATCATAATTCGCCAGCACTGTATAATCTTCCGGCGGAAAGTTTTTGTCTGGTGTAAAACGAAAAGTAAAATGATTTTCTCCGGTCATTAATTTTGTTTCAAATTGTTGTTCTTTATTTGCTTGAATGGCAATATCTTTCGCCTCACCAATGATTTCATTGGTTTGTCGATTCACGATCGTCAGCTGTCCGTCCGCATTCGTTTTAAAGGATAGCACGTGGTTCGCATCTCCTGAATAGTTGCTTGACGTGACACTATAGATTGGCTCGATGATTTTGTTTGGTCGTTCTTTTGCTGGAGGATCGGTTGCTGGATCTGAAAAAGTCAGATCGATCTCATCCACTTTGATCGTCATATTTCGTGCTGCTGCAAAACCGACATAGATTTCCTCTTCAGAAGAACCATACAATTCTTCCCAATCGTACATGATCTCGTTTGCCAGTTCTTTGCCTGTGCTGCTGTCATAGTAATAGGCTTCAAACCCTGTATTCGTTTTTTTCATTTCTACAGAGATTTTCGTTAGATTATCGGTTGCTGGAAATAGATTACCGTTGCCATTACCAAAAATATTATACGAGCCAGCTTCTTTTTCCTGTAGCCCAGCCGAAGTTTCCATTGGTGCTGTTTCGACTTTGACACTGCCAGGGGCTGGGGCTGATTCTGGACTATCAGGAGATATCCCTGTGATCGTCCTGCTTCCCAAGCCTAATCGCATGGTGTATTTACTGCCATTTCCACTAACTACTTCTTTTGTATCTGAATTCCAAAGATACTCGATTCGACTTCCCAATAAAGAAAACGAATTAGAATAAAATGATTGCCCGAATAGATTTGATTTTGGGATGCTATCTCTGACCATGACCGCAAAACCTTCTTGGGCATTCGTGTATGTCCAAGACTCGATCTCAATCGTGGCCTTCAATGAAAAATTCGTTTCTTTGCTTACTGGATGATAATAATACGTGATACCATCTGACCCGCTAGATTGGAATTTTCCCCCGTTATTCGTGGAAGATAACCGCACGCTATTATCCGTTGACTCAATCTGATATTTGCTTGCACTAGTACTTTCACCGAAGACGACTCCTTGCCAACGTTCCTCAACAACCGACTCCTGTTCAAGATTTGGTTCTGTTTCAAGATCTGGTTCTATTTCAACTTTCTGTGTATTTTGGTCATCTACTGCTTGTTGATTCGCTTCTTCCATTTTTTCCCCTTCATCGCTATACCTTTCATTGTTCACGTGTGCATTATTTTCAATAAGAATAGGATCTTCTGTTAAAGCTTGTGTGGCACTGGTTATCATAGGTGTCGTTACCAAAAGAAAAGTTGAAGCTAGTATAACTGTTGTTTGCCATTTAGTCTTCAAAAAATAACCTCCCTGAAAATTAGTAAGCGCTTACTCTAGGAGTATTACGTACTTTTCAGTTTATGTCAACAAAAAATAGATTAGTAACAACAGTTATATTTCCGAAAGATTTAAACATCACAAAATAAGCTTTATAAAGACTGTGTACCCTAGAAAAACATAACAAAAGAGGAAGAATGTGGGACAAAACTAAAAATCAGTTTTGCCACAGACTCTAACTCCGAATAAACGGTGGGAGCAGAAGTTCAAAAAAATAATTCAAGTTTCACACTTCGATCCTAATTTCTTCCATTTCATGAAATCCGTTAACTATTTTCATTCCTCTGACAATTGAATGCAGCGTGGAAGAACCTATTTTCGGATGATTTTCGCCCCTAAAGTAGTCTCAAAATGTTTCAATGCCCACGCATGTCCGATTGGATCAAAGCTTGCAACAGCATCTTCATAAATGAATAATTGATAGCCTAAATTATAAGCATCCACCGCTGTATGCAAGACACAAATATCTGTACAAACACCAGTCAAATAAAGGTCAGTGATTTTTCTTTCCCGTAAACGGATATCCAAATCTGTTCCGCTAAAAGCAGAATAATGTCGCTTATCTATCCAATAGACATTTTCTCGTTGCTTATTTTCATCATACAGATCCTTCAATTTGCCGAACAAATCCCGGCCACTAGTGCCTATCAGGTTATGTGGTGGAAACAACTGATTTTCCGGATGAAAATGATCTGCACTATCATGTCCATCGATTGCGAATACGACAAACTCTCCCTTATCGATAAAGTCTTTCGTGTGTGCAACCAGCTGGTTTTCAATGGCTTGGCCATCTTTAGCGGTCGTCAGCTTTCCATCATCTGCAACAAAATCATACGTGTAATCTATCGAAATCAAAGCTTTCATATTAGCCTCTCCTTATACAAGATGTTTGACAAATTCAATAACCATCTCAGCTGAACGTTTCCCGGCATCTTCGATAAATTCGTCAAAGCTTTGTGTCGCTGAATGATCTGCTGTATCACTCATTGCTCGAACGATTAAAAATGGGATATTGAACTGGCGAGCTGTTTGTCCAACCGCTGCCCCTTCCATTTCACAAGCAAGTGCCTCTGGGAAATTAGTCAAAATTTCTTTTACTTTATCTGGCGAGTCGACAAAAGTATCCCCTGTAACGATCAACCCTTCTTTAACATTAAGATTCGCTGATTTGGCTGCTTTAGCCATCTCTGTTCGCAAATAAGTACTTGCTTCATAATATAGCGGCATGCCTGGTAATTGTCCCGGTTCGTAGCCAAATCCAGTTGCATCCGCATCAAAATAAGCTACTTTATCAGATATAACAATATCACCAACACTTAAGCCTTCACCGATTCCGCCAGCAGAACCAGTATTGATCACCATATTTACACCATATTGTTGGATCAATAAACTTGTTGTCACTGATGCCAATACTTTACCAATTCCTGAACGAACAACGATTACCTCATGTCGTCCGAGTGAGCCTGAAATAAATAATGCTCCTGCTCGTTCCCAAGATAATGGTTCACTTAAATTTTTTCTTAAGATTTTTACTTCTTCTTCCATAGCGCCAATAATACCGATTTTCATTTCATTTCCTTCTTTCTAAATAAATGCCACTGCTAAAAATACAGCACACAATAGTACAATAACAATAATCAAGGATTTCATCAAAAATGAATTCCATTTTTTTGTTTTTTCACGTTCACTGACACGCGTTTTTGTTATGGGTTTATTTTTTTTGTTTTCTTTACGATAAAAACTAGCGATCTTCTTTTCTTCTTGTTGGTACGCGGCCTCTTCTTTTCTTTGCCTCTTTAGTGATTCTTGGGCTTGCGTCTGCTGTCGTCTACGTAGTTCACTTCTCGTAATCAGCGGTCCTTTGGCCATCAACCGATCCCTCTTCCCTTCATCAATAATTCCCAATATTGAACAGCATAAATCGTTTTTGCATCACAGATCACTTGATCCGCCATTGCTTGCTTTGCTTCTTCTAACGTAAGAGCATATAATTCCAAAACTTCATCTTCATCTTGCGCAAGTGGCTGTGCTATTTTTTCTAAATCAGTTGCATGATAAATATGCAGCAGTTCATTTGCAAACCCCGGTGACAGATACATAGACGTTAAATGCGTCAGTTTTCCAGGGCGATAGCCCGTCTCTTCTTCGAGCTCTCTGGCAGCTGTTCGCTCCGGTTCCTGTCCTTCACCTGGATCTATTTTGCCTGCTGGAATTTCTAATATCACTTTTTCTAATGGTTTACGGAATTGCTTTACTAAGAGCAATCGGTCAGCTGTATCAAAAGCGATGATCCCCACTCCGCCAGGGTGAAAAACCAATTCACGCTTTGCCGTTTTTCCGTCTGGTAATCTAACATCATCCAATGCCACGTCGATGATAGCACCATGATAGATTTCTTTACGATTGATCGTCTTTTCTTCAAACTGTTCAAATTTAAGCATCGCTTTCCCTGCTTTCTTTTGTAATGATAACTGCTTTCGTTTATTTTTTCAATTTTTCTTGAATCGTCCTATTTAGTTTACCATAGCAAAGCTTAGAAATTCTCTAAATCTTTAAAATCCTTCTTTAGTCCGATACTATTTATGACAGCTATTGTGCTAAAATAAGGATGTAGATGATAAGAGGAATTCAGTTACTCATGAATGTAAGAAAAGATGGAGGGCTTAATATGTTAAAACGAAATTGGCGATGGATAGTAGCTTTACTAATAGCTTTTTTTTATATCCGTGTGAGTGGTTATTCTTTGATCACGCTACTGCTGGTAGTAGGAACAGTTTTTATCATTTGGGGACTATTCGGTTCTAGCAAAAAGAAAAAAAGACCGGCAGAAATACCTGATCTTTCAAAAGAATTAGAAGCACATTACGAAGAAAGCGGGATGACCCCAAGCGAAATCACTTTTTTCAGACAAACAATGAATCAGACAAAGACAGAGATCAGCCAACTACAACAAAATATGCAGCAAACAGCAAAACTTAAATCAATCGATCTTCGACATGATACGGTCAAAGCAGCCAAGGCACTCTTTAAAGAATTAGTGAAAGAGCCCCATCGTTTGCATGAAGCAAGTCAGTTTCTTTATACACACTTGCCAAATCTAATTGATTTGACCAATAAATATATCGAGATCAATGATCATGAGATCAAAAATAAACAGACTTATGCAAAACTAGAAGAAAGTGCAGTGATCATCGATCAATTAGCTAGTCTGATCGCGCAAGATTATCAAAAATTCGTATCCGATGATCTAGATGATCTAGATGTAGAGCTATCAATTGCCAAACAAAGCTTAAAACGAGATAATGAACTAGAACGAGAATCGAATCAATAGAGGCAGTACGTTACTCTTTAGCCCCTAAATCAGAAAGAGCGTGGGACAAAAGTAAGAAACACTTTTGTCTCATTCTCTAAAAACGAATAAACGGTGGGAGCAGAAGCAACTCCTTCTTAAATAAGCCGAAATTCACAAAAATTTGAAAAGCAATTTTCGTGAATTTCTTCTTATTTCTCGGAGTTAAACACTTCTGTCCCAGCCTCTTCTCTTATTTATTCTATATCCGATTCGCCCGTTATGCGCAAAAATATGTCACTTAAATCCAAAATAGGATGTTTGATCCACTATCACGTGATTGCATTCCTATCACTTTATTTATATGATGAAAGAAAGTAGTTTCAATGAACCACAAGGAGGAGTTTTAATGGTAAACAATCATCCAAGCGAACCGAAAGATATTACCCCTGTCAATGATACGTTAGAAGACTTATTGAACAATCCGTTTTCTACTCCGACAGATAAATTGACCCAAACGCAACAGAACGAAATCAATGCGCTTCAAGAACAGCAAACAGCGACACGGCTAATTGATAAATTACCTGCTGAAAGACAAGAACAAGCCAAAGAATTAGCAGCAAAAATCGATGCAAATGATGCGCAGTCAGTCATTAGTTATGGTTCTGCCGCCCAAACAAAATTGAGTGAATTCTCGCAATCGATGCTGAACCATGTCCAAGCACAAGATATTGGTCCGGTTGGTGATTCTTTAACGGAATTGATGTACCGCCTTCAAGAAGCAAATCCAGATGAACTGCGTGCAGGCGAAGGAAATATTTTTCAGCGGGTCTTCGGAAAAGTCAAACAATCCATTTATGAAGTCACTGCAAAATATCAAAAAATCGGTGCACAAATTGACAAGATCTCTATTAAATTAGATAAAGAAAAAGATGGCTTATTAAAAGACAACTTGATGTTAGAGCAACTTTACCAAAAAAATAAAGATTATTTCGATGCACTCAATATTTATATCGCTGCCGGTGAATTAAAGATGGAAGAACTTCAAACAACGATCATTCCTGAAGCAATGAAAAAAGCGGAAGAAACAGGAGATCAAATGGATGTACAGATTGCAAATGACTATACGCAGTTTCTAGATCGTTTAGACAAACGCACACACGACCTACGTTTAGCAAGACAGATCACGATCCAACAAGCACCACAGATCCGTTTGATCCAGAACACGAACCAAGCATTGGCAGAAAAAATCCAAGCATCGATCGCTACAGCGATTCCTCTATGGAAAAACCAAGTGGTCATTGCCTTAACGCTTCTTCGACAAAAAGATGCGGTGACTGCACAAAGACAAGTATCTGAAACAACAAACGACTTATTGAAGAAAAACTCAGAAATGCTTAAAATTTCTGCTATTGAAACTGCAAAAGAAAATGAACGTGGGATCGTTGATATCGAAACATTGCAAACCACTCAAAATGATTTGATTGAAACAATCCAAGAAACCCTACGTATTCAACAAGAAGGAAAAGAAAAACGTCGTCATGCAGAAGTTGAATTAGGCAACATGGAAGATGACTTGAAACAAAAATTATTGGATCTGACACAATAAACTCGCTCCTCTTCCTTTGAAGAAGAAAATTCAATCTAGTAATAAAAAGAAGGAGAATGACAAAAAACTTGTCGTTCCCCTTCTTTTTTCGTATAGTTGGCGAGAAATAGCTTTTTCGAATCAGCACTAATAAGGCATCTCTTTTATTCATTCATCTTACTGTGTTTATACCCGTAACCAAAATAAATGATCAAACCAAGCACCATGACGATGCCAAAAACAAGCCAAGTTATAGGTTGTAATCGTAGCATCAAAATGAAACACGTGAGAATTGAAATGAGTGGCAGGATAGGGACAAAAGGTACCTTGAACTCACCTGCTTTGGGTTTTCCAAACATTTTTCTTAATTTCAAAAGTCCCAAGCTGACTAGCATCAAATATGTCAGCGCCATGATGTTCGTTAATTCAGCTAAGATGTTCAAAGGGAAGAAGCCCGCAAAGAATAATGCTGCAACCCCTGCTACATACGTCGCTTTTCTAGGCGTTCGATGCTTCTCATCGATTTCTGTCATAAATTTAGGTAATAGTCCATCTTTACTTACAGCAAATAATAAGCGAGCTAAAGAATACATCATCGAAATCGTTACGGTGAGTAAGGTCAAGATCGCGCCAACCGCGATGATTGCACCGATCGTTCCATGACCAACATAGCGCATCGCAAATGCCACTGGGTCTGTTACACCTAATTCTGTGTAAGGTACGATCCCAGTCAAGATCAACGTCACGATAATATAGAGTGCCGTAGCAATCAAGATCGACCCAATAATACCTCTAGGTACATCCTTTTGCGGATTCTTCACTTCCTCCGCTGCCATCGCCACAGAATCAAATCCTAAAAAGGCAAAAAAGACTAAAGCAGCTCCATCTAAGACACCAGAAAAGCCAAAAGGTGTAAAAGGCTGCCAATTTTCAGGTTTAACGAAGAAAATACCAACAACGATGAATAACGCGATGATGCCGAACTTCACGAATACCATCAGGTTGTTCAATCGTAATGCTTTTTTCGCTTCTAAAGAAACGATATACGTGACAAAAATCACGACAAGCACTGCAATCAAATCGATATAAGTTCCATTCTCAGAATTGTAGCCCCCAGTCAATGCATGTGGCAAGCCGACCCCTAAACTCTGTAAAAAGCCTTGGACATAGCCTGACCACCCTGAAGCAACGGATGAGACAGCTAATAAAAATTCACCAATCAATAGCCAGCCTGTTAGCCAAGCAGCAAATTCACCAAATACCACATATAAATAGGCATATGGTCCACCGATCACTGGGACTCTTGAGGCAAATTCAGCAAAACTCAGTCCTGATAAAATGACAACGATTGCAGCCAAGACAAATGAAAGTGACAGTGCTGGACCCGCATTTTGATTGGCCGCAACCCCTGTCACTACAAATATTCCCGTACCGATGATTGCACCGATACCTAACATGATCAAATCCGTTGTTTTAAGATCTTTCTTCATCCCACTCGTCTGATTGAGATTGATTTCCTTCTTACGAAACAAATCCATTGAAGTTCCTCCCCATTTTAGGTTGGAAAACAGCAATTAAGCCGTTTTCATATACCCTAAAAGGATACCACCTAAAATGACTAAAAGGCAACCAACAATAACATAAACAAGTTCTTTTTTCGTTTTCTTTTCTCCTAAAATGAAAATACCGCCTAGAGTAGAGATGATGATCCCCATTTGAGAAAGTGAGAAACCTACAGCTAAACCAAGAGATTTCACTGTTATAAGCATGCACACGTTCCCAATTCCCCACAGCAATCCGCAGATCATGTTTTTCCAAACAAATTGATCGACTTTTACTTTACGGAAAGCAAAGAAACTTGCACCTAAAATCATCCCGATGCTTTGAGGAAGGATGATTGACATCGCATCCAAATTAGCCCAGTTGACAATGATCGTATACACACCGTAACCAATCGTAGAATAGATCAATGCTCTAAAGCCTTTACCAAAATCAAGCATTTTATTGTCTGTATCTACTTTTCCTTCATCATCTTGGCGCGCGGTTAAATAAGCACCGCTTACAAGAAGAGCTAAAGCAATAATACCGTATACATAATCTTTCGTTTGTGTCCATTCATGGAAGAAGACAGCGCCCGCAATCGTATTCAAAATCAATTGAAAACCAGTAGAAAGTGGTAATCCAACAGAGACGCCCATAAATTTCATCCCATGGAATTGACCGTTTTGTCCAACACTCCAAGCAAGACCAGATAAAAAGCCGATCAAGAAAATCCAAGGTGTGATCGTAGGACTAACAATGAAAAAGACAACTAATGAAAAAATGAATGCGCCAATCGTCATTCCTAATGTTTGCTGATTGGCATCGCCACCAATTTTTCCACTTACTAAACCGATACTACCCCATGCTACCATAGGGATTAATGCTATTAAAATTTCCATAACTAATCTCCTTTTATTTCACATGATAAGAAACTTATCAGCGAAAACGTTCACAACACAAGAAGTTTTTTTCGATTCTAACTGTTTTCTAACGTTTCTCATTATAGAAATTTAAAATTGGGAAAAATAGGGTCATTGTCGTCCCTTCTCCTTCTGTCGATTCAGCGATTAGTTCAATACCGATTTTTTCAGCGAGGGATTTGGCTAAATAAAGACCCAATCCAGTGGAATGAGTTTTACTCAGTCGTCCGTTTGTGCCAGTGAATCCTTTATCAAAGATACGAGCTAAATCTTCTTTGGGAATCCCTATTCCCGTGTCTTTGATGGCTAAAGACACGCCACTTTTGCCTTTTTCAATTGAAATAATGATTTCTTTGTTGTCAGGAGTGTATTTGATCGCATTACTAAGGATTTGTTTGAAAATAAAGGTCACCCATTTCGCATCAGTCAATACTCGCTGATCTTCGCCCACGATTTCATAGCGCAAGTTTTTTTGGATAAAATAATTGGCTTGGCTACGCATCACTGGTTGGATAATGCTCTTCAATTCATACTCTTGGATCAAATAGTCCTTTGAAAAACTATCTAATCGGGCATAGTACAGTACCTGCTCTACATACTCATTGATTTTTGCCAATTCATTTTCTAAAAGTGTATATTTTTGATCGTCGATATCAAATTCGATCGAGCGTACTAATAATTCAGAGGCTGCCAAAGGTACTTTTATTTCATGGACCCATGAATCAATATAATCCTTTTGATCTTGTTGGTTGGTGATCGCTTCTTGCATAACTGTTTGGTGTTCACGGATCAGTTGATTGATGTATTCTTCCACCAATTTTTCTTCTTCTGTATGGCTACCACTCAAGTAATTTTGTAATGGCGATGTCTGCTGTAAATTAGCTAATTTCCCCCACCAACGGCGTTTACTCAAATAATTGACAAATAAATAAAAAATCAAAAAGACTCCTTGGATCAAGGCGAGATATCCCACAGTTCCCCAGTCGATCATAATGTTCGGTGCCAACCACATGACGAAGATCGTCAGTCCAACAAAAAAAAGCCAGCCTAAGATCATAGACCACTGATCTTTTAAATAACTTAAAAATTTCATCTTCTACTGCTCATCCTTTCAGGGAACGATATACCCCTGGCCGACTTTTGTTTCGATATATCCATTGATACCCGCTTGTTCGATTTTTCTACGCAACCGATTGATGTTCACCGTCAATGTGTTGTCATCAACGAATCGTTCGTCATCCCACAATGCTCGTAACAGTTTTTCTCGGCTTAGGATCTTTCCATGTTGTTTCATGAGAATAAATAGCAAGCGATATTCATTTTTACTCAAATCGATGATTTCTCCATTGATTTCCATGCTTCCGTTATCGACATTCAGTGTGATCCCATTGTGGCTCATCATTTCACTAGACAGTTCAGCATAATTATAAGAACGGCGAAGTAGTGCATTGATTTTAGCAATCAATACATCGATTTGAAATGGCTTGGTCACAAAATCATCTGCCCCCATATTCATTGCCATGATCATATCCATATTTGTATTTCTGCTTGAGATAAAAATGATCGGTACTTTTGAAACTTCCCGGATTTTCTGACACCAATAATAACCATCAAATACAGGTAAATTGATATCTAATAACACTAGTTGTGGTTCTTCCTGTTCAAAATCTGTAAATACTTGATTGAAATCGGTTGTACCATATGTTTCGAATTGCCATTTTTCCAACTCTTCCATGATCAACTGCCGAATGATTTCTTCATCCTCTACCACCATAATTTTCGCCATGATGTAGCCCCCCTACTTTTTGCTTATTTTTACCATATCAAAGAAGACGTGATACGACAAGCAAGTTTCTTTTTCTATTTTCCTGATTGTTCAAGAATAAAACAAGAGACTTCAGACCGATTTTACTTTCTCCTATTCATTTTTAGATTTTTTTAATTTCTTGATTTTTCTAAAAATAAAATAGCTGAAAAGTAGCAAAAATAATAATGCTCCAGCCGAAAGCAAGACGGCTAGCCAAAATTGATAGTTTTTTGTTCTTTTGATTCGTTCATTGGCAGATCCATCCATCTGCGTTCTTTTCGCAGTGACAAGTAAGCGATGGGTGTTGACCGCATAAGGGGTACAGGTAACTAGTGTGACCAAATCTTGATTTTTTTTGATCGATAATTTTTCCACGTTTGTAGGTAGCACAACGGTTTTTTCAACGACTTTATACGCTAATTTTTCCCCCATCACGTCTAAATAGAAAACGTCCTCTTTTGCTAATCTATTTAAATCAGTAAACAGCTTCTTTTTACCCATTCCACTATGGGCAGTAATAACCGAATGCGTTTCATTTCCGCCAATTGGAAATGAACTACCTTGTAATACAGTGGCACCTTTTTCCAATAATTGGTCATTCGTTTCATCAAATAAAGGCAAACTCACCTTGATTTTAGGAATATAAATCGCTCCGATCAAATGCTCCTTGTAGAGATTTTTTTGGGATCCTTTTTCATTTTTCACCGCTTGTTTAAACGGATCTTTGACTTTACCCATGCCTAAAAAGCGCCATTCTTCCGCAAGTTCTTGGTTTTTAGCTTGGTACTCTTCTAGTATTTTCTTTTGTGTCGCATCTTTTTCTTTTGCGATTTGTTGTTGGTAGCTTGCAATTCGTTGCTGATCCCAATAATTACTGATTGCATTTGCCAAAAAAGGATATGTAAAGACCGCTGCACCGATAAAAAAGGTCACTGCCATCATCAATTTTAAACATATTGTTGCTTTTTTTTCTCGCTGCTTTTTTTTCATTTCAAGCACTTCCTTAAAAAATCGCAGCAGCTAATCACTTTAACTGCTGCGACTTCGGATTTATCATTTTTTTCAATAGTAGCCGATTATTCTGTTGCTTTTGATTTTCTATACCATGTATAGGCGCCGATCATTAGACTCAGTCCAACCAGTAAGAAGGCGAAAATACCATTGCCCCCAGTTGATGGTAGATACCCTTTTTTAATGTTCGGAATACTTTCTTCCCCAGGATTTACTTGACCTGAAACAGATACACTTTCATCGTAGCTTCCAAATAAAACCGTGAATGTTGTAAATGCTTTATCCCCAGCCGGCAAAGCATAGCCGCTTGGTGCTACGACTTCTTTTGCATGATACGTACCGTAATCCAATCCTTGTACTTCAAATTTCCCTTGGTTATCAGAAGTGAACTTCGTTGCAGCAACTCCTGATCCTGAGTCTGACCAAACGATTCTATCTGCATCCGCTGCATAGGTTTCTAGTGCTGTTGTTCCTTTGTAAAAGACCGCAAATTTATCCTTGTTACCATTCCAGATCTCAAATTGGGCACCACTCAGCGTCTGTTTACTTGAAGCATCATATTTTTCAAACTTTCTACCGCCAGTGGCTACTTTTTCGTCTGGAATCACTTTTTCATTGTAATCGTAGGCATCATTACGTCCGATCAAGATCGTTGCAGTGTTATTATGAAATTCATCTGCTTTAATCGTTGCTGTCACTAGCATATTGTAGGTGATCGTTAAATCGCCTCCACGTCCTTCGGCTAATTTAGCTAACGTTTCTGCATTAGCCGCACCATTTGTTTCTGTTAAGATCGTTACTGCAAAACCATTACCGCTTTGTGCGACAGAATAATCTGTTCCCTTAACTAATTCTTCCTCTCCGACTTTTACCTCTATCTCTTGATCAAAGTAGCTTAATCCTGCTGTTGGTGTATCTGTTATTACGAAGTTTTTAATGACAGCAGACGAATCACCATTGATCGAATCAATAAAATAAGGAATCGGTGCAGTGATCGTATATGAAACTTGTTTTCCTTTTTCTAAATCAAGATATGAAATCGTTTCTGTACCTTCGTCACCTTTATCGAGGATAACTTCTCTTAGTTCATCACCAGCAGGTACATTCATTTTTTTATCTGCTTCTCGTACTTCATTTTTGGGGTAGAGATGGACATCTGTGTTGAATGTGTCTTTCCAAGAGCTACCATCCCACGTGCCATCAACCACATTTGGCATCATCACTGGCATCATCACGACCATTGGCGCAGCAACTTTAGAAATATGGGCTGGCGAATAAGTTTCTAAAAACAGATAGACTTTATCTTTCCCATCGTCATCACTGACTTGTACATTGTTAAAGACTGCTGTTCCATTATCGGTTGTGGTATGACTATCAATTGGGTCTACACCATTAAGGATCGTGTTCCAATCTTTGTAATCTTTTTTTTGCATCCATGCAATTGCTGCAGCAGCAGTCATCCCATCATCAACATCTTGCGTATCTGGATCATCCTTTAACAAGCCGTAATACACCGCAGACACATCGAATTGCTCAAAATCCACGCCAGCTATATTCTCTTCTCCAAATTTATCCGAAACCAGACCACTATTCGCTTGATCAGCTGGTAAGGACTCAAAGCCCTTTTTGTGTAATGTGATCGTGATCTCACTTGGTTTTTCTGACACTTCTGCGGCTTTCGTATCCTGGCTATTCCCAAATCCCACAGTTGCAAGTAACAATATACTGAACCCTTTTATCAAATTCAACTTATTCATTTTTTTCTCCCCGTTCCTTTTTTAGTTTTAAACCCGCACCTATGATCAAGACTATTCCGATTAATGAAATCAATGATTTTGTCTCATTTGCTTTTGGATAACTCAACCAAGTGGATTCCTTCGGTTCTTGTCGATCTGGTGTAAGATTCGCTTGCTTGTTGCTGTCTTCGGTAGTTTTTTTGTTCGTTTTTTCATTGTATACCCGTGGCTTGGCTTCGGTATAAGCTACTTTAGGCACATTCCCGGATTCTAGTTCTGCCATTTCTTGTCCATTGACTGTGACATAGTTTGGTTGTCCATCGGCATTCTGCCAAGACCTTGGAATCACTACTTCGATTTTTTGATTTTCTTTACTAATGGTATAATCATCCACACTTTTCAGTTCTTCAAAATAGTATGTGCCTGCAGGTAATAATCGCCCACCTGTGGTGACTAGACCATCTTTATCAGAAATGAATTTACTAACGTTCACATCCCCCAATGGATCGTTAGCTTGTGGCTCAATCCATTTATTCTTCAAATCAGTCGAAGGTGACATATCTAAATAGTATTTCTTCCCCTCAATCAGTTGATACAATGCAAAGACCACGCCTTGCAATGGAACTCCCGTTTCTTGTGATCCTTGTTGACGCCCGTATTTAAAGAAATACGGATCACGTAGATAGCCGACGTTTTTCGGATAGATATGAATCTGTGATAGTTCATTTGTGTGGTCCATTGGATCCACGATTGGCAAAACGGCAACAATTGGGATTGCATGTTGATCCAAGTCAACATTTAAGCCAGTTTCTCGGTCGATCGATTCTTCAAAAATCAGATACACAGCATCTCGGTCTTGATTTTTCTTAGGTGCAGTGATTCGAGCAATCCCATCCCCTAAATTTCCTACCTGATCGAATGCCGTGGTAACTGGCGGACCTACTTTTTCTAAATTTTCGCTCGCAATCAGTTCGTTGATCGTTGAGCGATCCATTGCAGCAAAATTTTGTACAAATTCTTCGCTCGTCATTTGGCCTTTTTGCTTCTCATAATAATCAGTCAGTTCGTACATCTGGAAAATTGCACCATTCAATGGCTCAGTTTGCGAGAGTAACGTGTCTTTTTGGTCAGTAGCAATCTCTAATCCATCATTTTGATGAAAGACTTCTTCTGTGTAATCCACATCGCGGACCATTCTCTTATGCAAAATGAATTCAACCGTGTTTCCCGTATTTTCTTGCGCATGACTCTTAATAGAAAATAACGTTGTTATGATTGGCAAGAAAACAAGTATTGGGAGAAGTAGCATGCCTACTTTTTTCATGATCAGACCCTCCCTTTCCTATGACTCTTAACATACAGTACGCCACCAATCAGCGCGGAGACCCCTATAAGGAGTGCCGCAATGATGAAATAGAGGTAAGGGCCTGTTCCACCAGTAGCTGGTAATGGCTTCTCTGGGTCATTTCCAATATTCACTAATAATTGGATGCGGTTGTCTGTTGTCAACTCATAGGTTACTTCTTGCGTAACTGACGGGTCATCCGTTCCACCATCTGGATAATAGGCTATTTCGGCTTTCAAACTGCCTTTTTCTTTTCCAGGGATAACTTCTCCTCCTGATGTTTCCGCCGTTTCTCGATAACTGATGGTCAAAATAAAATGTCCCGGCAAACGCATGTATCCGTCTGGAGCTGTTTCTTCTTTGATCCGGTAATTTCCTGCAGCTAAATCTTGTGAAAGAAACTTCGAAAGGTCGGCTTGATCTGGTGTCAAGCCATCAGCAATCAATTCATAGTCTCCAGCCACTTCACGTTCAAGTGAGAATGCAGCTCCTGGCAATTTTTGATTATTCGTACTATCTAGCTTGAATAGCGTTAAATCAAGCGGTGCGAGTTCATTTTTCAGCGTAACTTGTAATACGCCATCAATAATCGCATAGTCCTCTCCTAAATCGGCTGTCTCATCAGTGATCGCCACTCCATTGATCACAAATTGACCTTCTTCATTCAATCCAAATGAAGCAGTCTGACCAGAGAGTTGGTAGCCATTTGGTGCAACTGCTTCAGAGATTTCATACTTACCCACAGCTAATTTCAAAGGATCGGTATATTCAAGATCCTCATATTTGTCGAGACCAACTCTATAAAGATAGAAGGAGCCAATGCCTGGTTCTTGAGGAGTTGGATCGCGTGGATTGCCTGTATAAGCTCGATACAGTGGGAATCCTAGATCGTCTGTCTTTTTGATATCGAAGCCCGCCCCATCTAATGGCTCACCATTTTGATCGACTTTTTTCACTTTGACTTCACGGTATCTAAAGGTGTTATACACCTCATAATCGATCCACAGCAGCCCGTCGTCGTCCTCGGTAAATGTTAAGTAGTGCCAACCTTCTTCATTTAACCGCTGATATTTGATCGTTCCCTCACTGTTTCCATAGATTTGCAAGAGCCAACCATCATTTTCTGTAGGATCTTCGAAGCCTTCTGGACTTTTTGTTTCTATAATCTTGTATTCTGCATACTTATCGCCTTCATCGCCATGTTCAAATGAATCGGGATCACCAAATGGATTAATAATTTTATTATTAGTTTCATCTAGGATGTAGTTTCCTTCTCCATTGACACGATAGAGCGTCAAGAGCCCTTTTTTGTCTTCTTTTACATTAAATCCAGAAACACCTTTAGCAATCGCATTTCCTTGTGCATTCCCTTCGCCATTTGTCTTGTAGACTTCAAATTCTGCGCCATTGATTGGTACGTCACTATCTTTGACCAGCTTTTCAATATTCAAGTGAACAGGTTTGAACTCATTACGTATTTCTAGTTTGACGTAAAGATCTTTATAATCTGTTTCCTCATCGTTTGGTTCTTGCACAACTGAAAATGTGTGGTGTGCTCCTTTATTAGTAGCATTTTTGTCTTCGCCTTCAGGACCACCAACTCGTTCTCCTGAAGTACTCGCATTCACCAATTCATAATGTCCTAATTTCTCCCCCACACCTGCAATGTATTTTTTTATTTGAAACGAATACGTCTCATCAATCAATTGATAACGTGGCGGACCTGAGATTTCTCTTATCCAATAAACATCACTGTCTGCGCCGCCTTCATCTCCAAGTATAGGAATCTTGGTTTCAAAAATAGCCAGTCCGTCATTCGTCGTCCGTCTTATTTCAATCGGTTCTACTTCACTTTTATCAGGATCTTCATCATATAAAGCAAAATCTACACCCGCCAGTGCTTCACCATCTTGCCCAGTCTTTTGGATTTGCAGATTTCGATCCTTGTGTTCATATCGAATCGACGGAGCTGGCAGATACATTCGCCCTGTCGCTCGATCGTTTTGATAATCCTCTAGATTTTGTAGATAAGCCATATTATTCACTGTGTAGAACTTACCATCTTGTGCCCCCCCATCTAATTTGACTTGGTACTTGATCCGAACCATTTCGCCTTCTCCTAACGAAATCGGAGAAAACGCATATGCATGATTCTCATGTCCTTGATATTGTGTTGGTGTTGCTACAACATCTGGTGGCTTCGTTCCATGTTTTGATACATCCCAAACTTCTGGTGCTTCATATTTTGTCCCTGATTCGCTGTTCTCCAAATGGTAATACTGGATTTCTGCCGAATTCCCGCCCCCAAACAGTGAAACATTGAATCCCGTTTCATCATATAGCGTCGCCTGTTCGATCGTTTTTTTGAATGTTGCAGAGATATTTTCTAAAGCATCTACAATTTCTGCTTTGTTATTGGCATTATAATAATAAGGATCTGTCCCATTCGGCTTCGTATCAGCAATATTTTTCAACACATTTCGACCAATCGCATCTAATCGCTGTCTACCAGAAACATTTCCTTCAATTCCTAAACCAATCGTAAAAATATTTGGCGGCGATTCATAGGTATTTTTTAGCCAATGATGATACGCCACGGTATTGATTGCTGAAGATTTTTCTTGAGTAGTAGCCGCTCCAGTCGTATCATTATCTGCGCCTCCAGTTCCTGCCCAATGCGTTGCTTTACTGTCGCCATCTTTTACTTCTCCATAACGATATTGAATTTGATTCGTGTTAGCTGGCCGGTTGAAATCTGTCGCATAGGTTACAGGATACGTAAAACCAGCATTAGAAGTATTTCCGGAAAAGGTTTCAAAATTTTTAAAGAGGGTCCCGTTATCTATTGCCAGTTTATCTGGCATCACATTCCAACTGTTCCAATTATTGCCTCCCCTCGAAGTTCTTGACTGAATCGGTGCATAGCTAAAGGTAGGGGTACCATCCCCCACAACAATCAAAATCTTCTCAGCATTCCGTTCTTCGTCCGCATCATTCTTGTAGAGAACCTCATAGCCTTTTCTCAACCCTAATGTCAAAGGCGTTCCTCCAGAAGGTGTCCTTGTCAGTGCAGTGCTACTAGCTATTGAATTGATGTTATCTGTCATCGCTAAGGTATCTGAATTGATCATATCCTGATTATTAATCGCTGTACTTGAATGATAAAAATTGACTAACCCGATGCGGACATCCATTTCCGGAGCAGACAACAAATTTCTACTGATTTCAATAACTGATTCGCGTAATGCGGCATCTTTACTTTGACTTCCTGCTGAACCTGTCGTTCCTTCACTCATACTTGCTGATTTATCAAGGACGAATACTACATCGACCGGTGTGATGCTTTTATCTTCTCCACCAATCACATCTAAATAAACATTGTAAAGTGTGGTTGCGTCTTGTGGAGAAACACCCTCTTCTGTAGTACTTGGTAAAACTGGTTCCACCCATTTTTTCACATACGCACCATTATAATCTAAATAACTATTGGCAAAATTCCGTTCCGTTCCCCAAAGCTGAACTGTTTGAGCAGGGAGATTTGTATCTCCTTCGGTGGCAGTAGAACCATTATCCGTTGCGTAATTATAATTCCGCCAGTTTGCGCCCCCAATCGAATAATCAGAATCATCGATCAATTGATTATTATCGTAAAGCGAACCTTTATCTCCACTGTAGACTTTGCTGCTTTGACTCCAGTTATCTAACACACTAGTGAAGTCATTCGTGGCAAACAATGGATACCGATTTTGTTCGCTAGTTGCGGGACCTTGTGGATAAACATAGGTATATGGATCGTCAGTCGCAGTCGGACCAAGACGCGCTAAAATACCACTGAACAATGGACTCTGGATTCTAGCTAAGGGTTGTCCACTCGGAATGATCGGTTCGTCTGATTCTACAGATGTGTCATCTCGTTGCGTTTCAGCGGTTTCTTCTTTATTTTCAACAGCTTCTTGATTATCAGTTCCTTCGTTATTGTCAGCTGCTTCATTATCAGTTACCTTAACTTTCTCATCTACAACGACTTGAAGAGGCAACTCTCCTTCTTTGGTGTCTGGTAATTTTTCTGTTTCAAAAATCAACATTCCAGTTTCTTGATTCTTTGAATACACTTTTCCAACATACCATTCTTGTTCATTGATCGTTTCGGTTTTTAATTCTGCTCCCTCTTCGTCATAAGAGGCTAATCCGCTCCCACGGATATTGGTTACTGTGCCAATACCAGCTGCAGCGGTATCGATGGCAATACGGATCCTCCCTTCATTGTCACTTTTTTTCTTTTCAAATTCCAATGTCCATTCTAGGGTGTCTTCTTTTTCAACATATTTTCCTTCAATCTTCGCATAATCTTCATCTAGATAAACTTTCTTTTCTGTATTTGCAACGGTATCTGCAATTACATCTCGATCAGCTAGATGAATGATCGATTGAAAGGAGGGGCTCACCAACATACACATAGCAACAAACTGTAGCACCTTCAAGCCGATTTTTTTCACTTTTTTTACTCCCTTCCTCATAATTAAAAAACATGCGTGTTTTTTTACATAAATTAAAATGAATAAATACATAAACTTTCTCTTTTAATTTTAATTCATTTTTAATCATTATTCAAATGATATCCTAAACGCCGATACCTTCGCATTTATAACCGAGCAAAAATGAAAATAACTCTAACTATATTAAAACACCTTAGTATAAGGAATTAAAACCTAACAACAACAAAAGAATAATAGGCGTTTTATAGAATGTTCCTCATCAATAATATTAAAAAAGAAAATCAGTAAAAAAACTAAAATGAGAATAAAGAATAAATGATTAGAAAAATAAAATAACAATAATTCAAAAAGTTTGATAACTATCAATTTTATAAAATTTTTTCTATATTTTTATATTCGTTCTATCTACTTTCTTTACACGCTTCATAATCCTCACTTTATTCTTGCTTTTACCACTCAGTTCACCCTCAAAATTATTTATAAAAAAAGAAAAATAACTTTTTTGTTTCCAGATAACATGTTTTATACTACAAAAATGATTTAGCAATCGTTTTCTTTGATATTTTCCTCCATTCGTATCACAATAAAGAGGTATCAAAAAAAGATTAGGAGGAATTTTGATGTTCAGACACCAAAAAGAATTGCAGTTTGAAGCAAAACCAGATCGTCCCAATCCGTTGATCGCGAAATATTTACAAGAACTTATCGGTGGACAGTATGGAGAAATGAGTGTGGCAATGCAATACCTTTTCCAAGGATGGAGCTGCCGAGGAGAAGAAAAATACAAAGATATGCTGATGGATATTGCTACCGAAGAACTTGGCCATGTGGAAATGTTGGCTACGATGGTCGCACGTCTATTAGAAGATGCACCTGTGGAAGATCAAGAAGAAGCAATGAAAAAAGATCCAACGATTGGTGCGATTATTTCAGGAATGAATCCGCAACAAGCAATCGTTGCCGGCTTAGGACCACGTCCAGCAGACAGCGTTGGTAATCCTTGGAGCGGTAGTTATATTATTGCAAGTGGCAATTTACTTGCTGATTTCCGTGCCAATCTCAATGCGGAATCACAAGGACGCTTGCAAGTCGCGCGTATCTATGAAATGATCGATGACCGCGGCGTGAAAGATTTACTCTCTGTGCTACTTGCACGAGACAGCTATCACCAAAATCTATGGGCTAGCGCAGTAAAAGAATTAGAAGAAAATGAAGGTTCGATTCTTGTTCCAAGTACCTTCAATCGTGAAAATGAACGTAAAGATATCGCCTACGACTTTTATAATTTTTCCGAAGGTGATGAAAGCAGTAAAGGCCCTTGGGCTAATGGTAAAGCATTAGACGGTGAAGGCGAATATCAATGGTTGGATGAACCAAAGATCGAAGGAGCTAAGCCTAAGCTAAAACGTGTCACACCGAAAATGTATGGCACCCCTCCAGCTAAAAAGTAAAAAGAACGCCTCTAGCAATCGGTTTCTGATTGCTAGAGGCGCTTTTCTTTTATTCATTTATGATCAAACGACCGTAACTTCTACATCGATATTTCCTTTGGTCGCCTTGGAGTAAGGACAATAGTCGTGCGCTTGCTCTGCTAATTTCATTGCTTCTTCTTCACTGACATCCTCTACACGGACTTCTAGTACCACCCCGATTTTATATCCGCCTTCGTCAAGGGTATAAAGGGATACACGTGCCTTGACAGTAGAATCAACAGTTAGGTTCGCTTCTTTGATCATATGCTGTAACGCACCGTTAAAACAAGAAGCATATCCTGCTGCAAATAATTGTTCTGGGTTGGTTCCGTCCGCGTGTATGCCTGGGGGAGTGATCTTCATGTGCATGGAACCATTCGGTGCTTCAACTTCCCCTTCTCGCCCACCGTGATTGATCATCGCTGTTTCGTATAATTTTTTCATTGTACTACTCCTTTCGATAGTTCACTTCATATTACTAGTGTAAGTATATTCAGGAGTTTATACAAAGATTCTGCTTGTTATTCGAAAAGTAAAATACCATCTTCCACCAATTTTCCAAAGAATAGAAAGATGCCACTTGTAAGCAGCAATGTCATATTTGTTCCAAAATAAATGGCGATTTTTTCTACATAATCCTTGATATGATTGATTTTAAGATACATGAAAACCAAAAAATTCACCCCGTAGACCAACACTGTTAAAAAGATGATCATATTCATAACCATTTTTATCCCTTCCCCTCACTTTTTACCCTTCATCCTCCGCTAATATCAGTGGCTCAACATCTGGAAATGTTGCTAATTCTCGCGAGAGCACTTGTAACGCTGTGCTATTTTTTCCCTTTATATCATTTTCAATTTGTAAAACTAATAGAGGTTCATGGAGACTTGGACGAAGTAAGAACCAACCGTCGCCATAAACTCCTTTCAAATCATAACGAATGCCTTCTTGATTTTCTGGCTGTAATTTCATTCCCGGATATTTTTTTAATGCATCGGACAAACGCTGAATGATTTCTTTTCCTCTTTGTTGTGGATGATCGCTAGTCAACCCTAAGCGAATTTCTTGCACTTCAACCGGTTGCCTTAATCCTTGAATGATTGCTTCTAATGTCAACTGCTCCTCTTTTAATCTTGGGAGAAGCATCAATATTTTGGCGATCACGTAGGCACCATCATCTAAAAAATAATTTTCTTTAAACGCCGCATGTCCACTTGTTTCAATGGCTAACTGTGCATCGACACCTGATTCATTTAATGCCAACGCTCTGTTGATAACATTTCGATAGCCTGAGATATAGCGATCTTGTTTTCCCCCTTTTGATTCAATAAATGCTTGTAAATGTGTCGATGTTGGAGAATTCGTCACTATCGTCGTTCCTGGATGCTCATTCAAGACAATCATACTTAATAAGGCAATCAAATTATTTCGATTGATCACTTGGCCATTCCCACTCACTACTGCTGAACGATCCACATCTGTATCAAAGATCACACCTAGATCCGCTTTATTTGCCAACACTGCTTTTTTGATACTAGCCATTGCTTCTTGATTATCAGGATTAGGGATATGATTTGGAAAATGACCATCTGGCTCTAAGAACTGTGAACCAGTCGTATCCGCACCCAATTCTTCAAGAACAAGTTCAGCGAAAAAACCACCTGACCCATTCCCAGCATCCACAATGATTTTCCAACCGGCTAATGGTTTTTCATTTGTCGTTCCGATACCGTTCCTGATTTTCTGGACTAGATCTTTGGCATAGATAGTTACTAAATCTGCTTTACGTACCGATCCTGTATATCCATTTTTATTCTTTTCAGTGGCTTTTGTCAATATGAAAGCGATATCTTCTTTTTCGGCTCCACCTTGCATTGTAAAAAATTTCATGCCATTGAAGTAAAAAGGTAAATGACTTGCCGTCAACATGACACTCGCATCGCACTGGAATTGTGAGAACTGAGTTGCCATGAACATGGCAGGAGTAGTGGCTAAGTCAAAGTCGATGACATTGACTCCCTGATCGACTAGTCCTTTAATCAACGCTTCCTTTAATAGTGGTCCACTGATTCTGCTGTCACGCCCAATGCCGACAGTCAACTTTCCATCTTGATACTTTCGTCCATTTGCTTTTTTTAGCCAGGTAACAAATCCACAACTGATTTTTTCCATCTCTTTCGCTGTTAGATTTGCATCAAATTCCTCTGTTGAAATAGCAATCCCTCGAATATCCGAACCACTCTGCAGCGCTTTCATAAAAGACATTTCGTATCTTCCTCCTTTATTCTCTCATTTTTTCTAACTTTTCTGCAAATGCTTGTGCATCTTCTTCAGAGCGACAAATCACGATAAATGTGTCTACACCAGCAATTGTTGCAGCAACTTCTGGGTAGGCTGCTTCATCTAACCAATTCGTTACGACATCTGCGCCATCTTTTTCTGTTAACACGACAATCATGAATTGTACGATTTGAATTTTTAACACTTCTCTTTTGACAGCTGACTTTAGTCGTTCTTCATTCAATGTTTCAGATGGTTGACTAAATAATGCATAACGTACTTGCTTATTCTCATCATGGGATTTCACCAGCTTCATTTCTCGAATATCGCGGGAAATCGTCGCTTGAGTTGCTTTAACACCAACTTCTTGTAATTTAGCTAAAAGTTCTTCTTGGGTACTGACCGGTTGTTCCGTAATGATTCTGCGAATCAATGATTGTCGTTGGATTTTTTTCATACTGGACACCTCTCGTCTTTATTATAGCAAAAAAAAACTGATTTTTTTGTTCTTTTTAGTATTTTTTACTTTTATTTTCTATGAATCAACGAATCGATTTTGGAGCAATTGACACACGCAAAATCGTCTTCATTTTTTCTGGATTTGCTCTACGTGGATCACTCATATAGATTTCTTTATGCTCTTTAGACGTCCGTTCATAGCCTTCTTTTTGAATAAAATCAGCCAACTTTTTAAATGCTGCGGGTTCATCATCATATGGACCGACGTGTACCATTTGCGCAGTCAATCCCTCTTCGATCGTTACAAACTGCAATTGGTCTATCAGCTCGGACGGTAGTTTATGCGCACTTCGGACAAGAGCCTCCTGTGCCACTTCTTTGGTTACAAAACCAGGTTGTTTGATCATTAATTGATAAGCAAAATGTTTTTTTTGCATTACTTTTTCGTTGAGGTACTTCTCTTGTATTCCCCATAGACCTTCTAGTGGATACACCGTGTAAGGTTGATAGTTTGGAATAACCCAATCTTTCTTTGGTGACATCCGAATAGCATAACTCCATGCGTAAAGAGAAGCAACACGTCGCTGGAAATCTTCATCATTTGGGTCACCGACCCCATTGATACTAAAAAAATGCTGCTCAGGTAATACTAAGATCTGTGGTCTTTTCTTTATACTATAACCAGGCTCACTTTTTTTCCAATCGATTTTTTCCATTCCGTCCTCCTGTTATCTATCCATTCCATACTATCATAACTCTTTTACTCAGACTTGGCTAACGTTGTTGACACTAATTTTCATTCTATGCTAGAATATGCGATGTAAACAAATCGTACAGATAACACGTCACTGGCGTGTCGAGAGAGAGGCGATTTCTATTTTTTTAAATAGAAATCACTCTCTTTTTTTACGAAATTTTTTTGAGGTGAACACGATGACAAAACAAAAACATATTCTATTAGTACCTGCGGTGATCGCTACAGGTATGATGTCCTTTGCCGGAGTGTTGATTGAAACGGCAATGAACGTAACCTTTCCAACTTTGATCAACCAATTTCAATTAACTACAGCACAGGTCCAATGGGTTACGACTATCTATTTATTGATGATCTCGATCATCGTCCCCCTGTCGACTTATCTTACTAAAAATTTTAGTATACGCAGTCTTTTTCTACTGTCCAATCTACTGTTTTTAGCTGGAATTATCGTTGACTTCTTTTCTCCAACTTTTTTGATTTTACTCCTTGGTCGACTTCTGCAAGGAGCGGCGACAGGAATCGCATTACCTTTGATGTTCCATATTATTTTAACTTTTGCTCCGATGAATCGACGTGGCGCAATGATGGGAGTCGGGACTTTGACTACCGCTATTGCTCCTGCAATCGGACCGACTTACGGTGGTATTTTAACTTCGAATTTTACTTGGAATCATATTTTTCTTTTTCTTATTCCCGTATTACTGCTTTCATTAGTCATTGGGTTAGTTGCTATCCCTACTATTCCAGTTAAAAAGAGTGGCCGTTTAGACCTAGCAAGCGTCTTAGGTTTATGTCTCTTTTTTAGCGGAAGTTTGACTTTCTTGAGTATGTTAGGCACAACGGTGGGTTGGCTTGCGTTAGTTATCGCTATCATTGGCTGTTTCATTTTTTATCGACGCACAAAAAAAGCAGCATACCCTTTGATCCAATTGACTATTTTCCGCAACAAAACCTTTCGTTTATTTTTGTTTAGTTTTTTGATTTATCAGTTCTTATTGTTGGGTATTTCCTTTGTCCTACCTAATTTTGTACAGATTGTTCAGGGAAGTAGTCCATTCATCGCTGGCATCGCTATGCTTCCAGGAGCAGCTGTAGGAGCTTTGTTATCGCCTTTTTCTGGAAAATTACTAGATCAGTACGGACCTAAAAAACCGATTCTAGCTGGGTTGCTCCTTGCGCTTATCGGTTGGTCTGCACTTGTTCTTCTCATCGGACATGTTTCTCTGCTATTCTTGGTTCTTTGCCATGTGATCTATATGGTGGGTATCGGCTTATCTTACAGTAATATGATGACTACCGGGATGAATGCGTTGCAGGCAGATGCACAAAGTGATGGGAATGCTGTATTCAACACCTTACAACAATTTTCTGGAGCTGTTGCAACTTCTCTAGTAGCGATTATTATCAATCTTATCCAAGACCATACAACATTAAACTACCGAGATGCTACTACCTTAGGATCAAAAGTTGCTTTAGGCGTATTGCTTTTCTTACTGATAATCAGCTTTATCCAGTTCATCCAGTATAGTTTAGCAAAAAAGAAAGCATGATTTCTCTGTAAACTATTTCCCAGCAGTTTCTTACCTAGACGAGTACTTTTTCTCTAATCAACACTTCAGTCGTCTTAATATAAAGCACACACTGTTTCTAATAAGGAGGAACTGTCTCAACACTTTCTTGATCGACGAGTTTATGGAAAAATAGAGACTGAAAAAAGGAGGCTTTCTTTATGGAAAAAATTGCCATTATCGGTGGTGGGATCATTGGAATGACTTTAGCCAATTATCTTGATACAACAAAGTTTGAGATCGTACTTTACGATCATGGAGTAGGTCAAGCAACAAAAGCTAGCGCCGGGATTATTTCTCCTTGGCTCTCCAAAAGAAGAAACAAGAAATGGTACCATTTAGCAAAAGACGGCGCCGCTTTTTTCCCGAAATTAGTTCAAGATTTTTCACTTGGTCAATCGATCTATGCGCAGTCTGGTACCATCATACTCCGTAAAACGGAACAATTAGCCGAACTAGCTGATTTGGCCGAAGAAAGAAAAAAAGAGGCACCAGAAATCGGCAAGATTCGTTTACTGAAACCTGAGGAAACATCTGAACTTCTTCCTCTATTGAAGCGAACGCCCGCTTTGTATATCAGCGGTGGTGGAAAACTTGATGGAAAAACATTTTTAAATGAACTGTCTAAAAGACTTACTCATAAAGGGATCAAACAACTCCATGAAAAAGCGCACTTAAAGAGAGCTCAGGATGATTGGGTGATCGAAAGTGAGTCAGGAAAACAGAACTTCGACCGAGTGATCTTATCACCAGGACCTGCATTAAAAACCTTATTGGCTCCTTTAGGTTATCAGACAGATATCCGGCCTCAAAAAGGACAACTTGTGGTATTTGATACAGCTTCTTCCCAGAGCCAGGATTGGCCTGTCGCGATGTTGGATGGAGAAGCGGATTTGATCCCCTTTACTGATGGAAAAATTTTATTAGGCGCGACCCACGAAAATACTGGTGGTTGGGACTTGACCCCTACTGAAGAGGCTTATCGACAATTGAGTGAAAATGCTGCTAGTTTTTTGGAAGAACCACAAAAACTTTTTGCTCAATCACATCATCTCCAAGTGGGCACTCGTGCTTATACATCTGACTTTGCTCCATTCTTTGGTCCATTGCCAGATGATCCAGGACTCCTTGTTGCTAGCGGTCTCGGCTCATCTGGATTAACGACAGGACCCTTTATTGGTTATCTTTTAGCTATGTATCTGAATACTGGCTCTTGGCAAGGGGCTGATTATCAAAAGGAAATCCATACTTATATTAAAAAATGATCAATCAATAAAAAGCCGAGATACCCAGAAATAATGATACTATTTCTGGGTATCTCGCTTTTTTTATTATAGCTTATCTATCCTACTGAACAAATCAAATCCAAGTGCTATTTTGCTAATTGGATAATCAATTGCTCAATACTTTCTACTGCTTCTTTTGGCAACGAATGATAGGCATTTAATGAGCGAATATATTGTGTGCGTATCCGTAAACGTTCCTGCAATAGTTGTCTATATGCTCTATCATCAAAAGGCACTTCCATTCCTTCAATCGACAAGTAAGAAATTCTAGGTAGCATACCAAATGGAATAAACTTCCCAGTTTCGCGAACAATTTTCTCGATACTCCCTAAGGTGATTGCTGGTGTTACTTTTTTTCCATTATAATTTCCTGTATTCAATACATAGCATTTGGTACGACCTGATTCAAAAAGCGTTCGAAATGCCTGATAGTCTTCGCCTAATGGATAGGCACGGAAGGGATTGGCAAAAGGTTCTATAATTAGTTGGTTGGTGTCACCGTTTGTCACATTTTCTGCACTCGAACGTTTCGTAGCTAATGTCGCTCCAAAAGCGGTAGCTAATGTGGGATCATCGATTCTTAAAACGGGTGGTAAAGAGTCATCTTTCATGATCCAAAAAACAGCGTCTATCGGTTCAGCCAAATGGTCTACGCGATTTGGAGTGACGAAACGTGATTTCACTGTCCGACCATTTCCATTACGAATATCTTGTGTGATGATTATTTTTTCTTGCATTTCATTCGTTGTCACTCCCACATTTTGACAAGTAAGAAAATAGGCGATGGTAGGATCATCGGAAGAATAATCTTGTGTTTTATCAAAATAGGAAGGTTCCAACGCAGTTGTCGACCCTTTTTTTCGAGAAATAATAAACGCATCATCATGAAGGATCTTTACGGGTAGATCTTCTGCATGTTTTGCTAATGTAATCGTGGATTTTCCAGAGCCAGATAAGCCAAAAACAGCCATCGTATAAGTTCTATCATCTAAAGAATATTGCTTCATTCCCCCATGGCAAGCAACAAATCCATTTCTGTTTGCCATCGCCCACGCTAGCGTCAATGTAGCTTTCTTCAGCTCCCCAAAATAGCGCAACCCTAAGACAGCTGCCACGTTATGATGAGGATCAAACAATACTAAGCCATCAGGATGCTCGCTGTCTGTCCAATAGGGATCACAAAAAATATAAAGGTCCCCTTCATCATAAACAGTGGAGTTTTGATAGACTTTTTCAATCTCATCCGTAGCAAATTGAAAATTCAACAGATAAGAATAGAGATTGTTCTCGAACCCTTCAGGAATCAGTAAGTGTGATTTGACTGAAAACTCATTGTCCAACCCAACGATTACTTCACCATGATAAAATGCTCTCTTTCTACTTTGATAAACAGCTTCACGTAAAATACCTTCATATTTCTTTTGATCAATTGTCGGTTCTCCGATAACTCGTCTTGCTGATGCTGTTCGCCCTACGACCTTACCGTCATTGAACACTAGTATTTTTGCATCTTGTGGTAACTTAAATTCTTCAGCATGCATGATTGGTAGATCTGTGACAATCGTTCCTGGGCTTTCTTTTGCTAACTGATAAGCGGTCTGCAAGTTGGGGATTCGCTCGACATTGTTTCCATAGAACGCCGTCTCAATTATGGTACGGATACCTGATAGCAGTGGATTCTCAGGCTCTATATCTTTTGCCTGTAAAAATGATTTTGTACTCATCCTATCACCTCGTTTATACTTTTTAGATTAAAACGTTTTCTTAATTATAACGTAACTTCTTCCTTTCTTACCAATCATTTCCTGTTTTGGGTGTTCTAACAGTGTTCTATTACAAAAAAACCAAGAAATCGCTGTAACGATTTCTTGGTTCATCTAATTATTTATTATTATTTGCTAGACTCGACTTAGTACCAGCCGTTTGCTAACCAGAATGCTTGTGCAGCATCCCATGAACCATAACGTGAAGTAACGTATTGGTCAGCTACACGTTCTTGGTTTTCAGCAGAGTAGTCACCATTCAAGTATGATGCATCTAATTGGTAACGTCCGATATAACGACCGTTAGTTGCTGTATAAGAACCGCCTGATTCTTTATTGGCAATCCATTCTTTTGAAGAACTTGTATTGCTTGGAGTTGTTGCTGTTGCAGCAGCGGGAGCAGCAGGTGCTACTTCAACTGTTTCAACTGGTGCAACGTATGTATATTCTTGCGTTGCTGTTTCAGTTGTCGCTGGAGCTTCTACTTTTGGTGTTGCTTCAGTTTTTGCTGAAGAATCGCTAGAAGTTGGGATCGTTAATTCTTCACCAACGTAAATGCGGTTAATGTCTGCAACATTATTTTTTTCAGCAATTGCTTTGATCAATGAATTGTCACCAGCAAATTTTTGTGAAATCTTTGATAGTGAATCACCAGATTGGATTGTATAGACTTCATCGGCATGCGCATTTGTTGTTCCTACAAACATAGCAGTTGCACCAGCAGCAAAAGTTGTACCTAAAACGATCTTTTTAATTGAGTTCATATTTATCTCCTTTATTTTCCCATGTATTTATCAACGTCATTAACTTTATCATCTAAAAATATTTCATAGGTAAAAGAAGTGTGACATTTAATGACAAAATCGGCGAATTTTTAATATTTGTAACATAACTCAAAGTAAAAAAAATACAGAATTCTTACAAAAGCCTTATGTATCAAGTGAGGAAACGCTTTTTAACTATTTCTTAATTTGTTTAGAAAAACTTATGTTTTGTAATATAAGCTCATTTTTAAAGCTTATTTTTTTCCATTTTTCTTTAAATAACTCTCATTTTTTTAAAAATTTTACTAAAAATGCAAAAAATCCAGCAATTGTTACAACAATTACTGGACAAAAATCATGGTTTGTGGAAGAAACCTCTTAACTATTTGGTCGTTTTTCTTTGTTTTTCTTTTGTAACATTGTGATTGCCTGTGCTATTTCTATTGAAACTTCCTCGTTATCTTCTTTTTGATCGACAACTTCTAAAGTTTCTATCCATTTTTTTGGTTCTTTTCTCCCTAAGCGACCAATTGCCCAAGCTGCCGTTGCACGGATCACAGGTCTAACATCCGTCAAGCATTTCTCGATCTCAGGTAAAGCAGAAGTATCGCCTAAATTGGCTAAAGCAATGAGGGCATTTCTTTGCAGTGGTTTTTTTCCACGCCACGAACCGGCTAAATGACCAAATTGTGCGTTGAACTCCTTATTTGATAATTGGAGCATTGGTTTCAATTTGGGATAAACTTCATCGACTTTTGGTTCCATCTCGTCATGGAAATGGAAATCTTTTCCTCTATTATAGGGACAGACGAGTTGGCAAATGTCACAACCATAAATGACATTACGCATTTTCTTCCGATATTCTTCAGGCATTAATCCTTTCGTCTGTGTCTGATACGACAAGCACCTTTGAGCATTCATCCGTCCATCACCTAATAATGCTTTCGTCGGACACGCTGTGATACAACGTGTGCAGTCACCACAGCCAAATACACCGGGCTCATCAGGTTCAAATTGGATATTTGTAACAACTTCTCCAAGATACACAAATGAGCCGTATTCTTCTGTGATCAACAAGCCATTTCTGCCAATAAATCCTAATCCAGCACGTTGCGCCACCGCTACATCGATCAATTCTCCTGTATCGACTTGCGGTGCAAATCGCCAAGCATCCTCTTGTTGCCATACAGCTGCTCTTGTTTTGATGAAATCGATCAGTTTATTTAAGCGGTCACGCAAGATATCATGATAATCGACTCCCCATGAGGCACGTGCAAATTGCCCACGTTTTTCATCTTTGGGTACTTCTTCATGAATTTTTGTAGGATAAGCTAAAGCAATCGAAATGATCGACTGCGGAGATTCAAACGTTTTTTCTATATACAAACGTTCATCAATCACTGGATGCTCAAAACCAGAAGTATGTCCCGCTGCTTCCTGTGACTCTAGCGATTCCTTTAGATGGTCAAATGGTTCAGCTGTAGTAAAGCCGATTTTATCGATCCCTAGACGCTTGCTCTCTTCTATGATTTCATCTTTTAATGTTTTTGTCATTTCCCCCACCTATCTATCATGACCGTCAACGACTATATAATCCGTAGTATAAACGGTCTTTTTTTAGTTGGACAAATTGGATTTGCTGATCTGCAATTTTTCGTTCAGCCATCCAGCGTTTTCTCGTGGCAAATATTTCCCAATAATTGACAGAAATCCATTTTCTTTGGTTATCTAATGCCTGAAAAAAATTGAGAGAAACAGGTTTAGTATGCAATAATTCATGGAAGCGAACTTGTTCTTCCTGAGAAAAAGTGGATAGATCTCTCGAATAAAGTGTTTCTTCATACAGACATTTTTGTTGTGTATACGTAAACGTTTGGGGGATTTTCCCTGGACGTGCAATTTGGACTAGTCGATTATAATAGCTATTCATCAATTTACTATTTGCGATAAATGCACTTTTGTAATAAGCCGATTGTATTTTCTCAATCACACCTTCTGTTCCCATCACTGAAAACAATGCAGGCCACGCCTTGATAGTCACTTCATTATTTTGTTTGACTAAGACGCCTGGGACGAAACCTCCAGAAGAGATCGAAACGAAATAGCCGATTCCTGTTGTTTCATCTAATGACTGAAATTCATCGAAAAGCCACTTCGCAGGATAATGCTCTTCATTATCCGCTTCATTTGGATTTGCTATGAATAATTTAGCCATTTCGGATTCTAAAAATTGTAGATCTTGATCCTTTTCAGAGTTTTCATGCTGTTCGATCAGCTTAATCACTTCTTCTTTGATTTGATGCTTGTCTTTACGCGTAAAATTCATAGCTCCACCTTCCTTTCATACCTCTAACTATAACGGAAATCCGCTAAAAAAGGTATCTGTAAGCTGTAAAAAGAAAGATTTTTTAGTCATTTTTTCGTGAAAAAGAAGCGAGTGGGACAAAAGTAAGAAACACTTTTGTCTCATGCTTTAAAAACTAATAAACGGCGGGAGCAGAAGCAACTCCTTCTTAAATAAGCCGAAATGAACAAAAATTTGAAAAGCAATTTTCGTTCATTTCTTCTTATTTCTCGGAGTTAAACACTTCTGTCCCAGCCTCTTCTTAAAACATGTCAAATGTAGGCTTGCACTATACATCAAAAAACAAGGTATACAAACTTTTACTCCTCTTTGAACATCTTGTCGCCACATCTCTTTGTTGAACAAATCGCTTACCTAATGTGCTTCCTCCGGTTTTTCTTGACTTAACCCATCATGGATCGTCTGGATATTCCACTGCATCATCTTGTAATATGAATCGCCTTTTTCACCTTTTTTATCAATCGAATCCGTGTACAATTTGTCATAGATCGTTAGTCCCGTTTCTTTAGCGATACGTTCCATACTTCTCGGATCTACACTCGTTTCGACAAATAGAACAGGCACATTTGAATCCCGCACTTGGTTAACGATCGTTTTCATCTGTTCAGGTGTCCCTTGACTTTCAGTATTGATTTCCCAAATATAGGCAGCCGGCACATCATACGCTTTTGAAAAATATTTGAACGCTCCTTCACTAGTTACAAGCAATCGTTTATCTTCTTCGATCGAACCAAGACTGTCTTTTGCTTGCTGATCTAATTTTTTCAATTGTTCGATGTACGCTTTGCTGTTTTTTTCATACTCTTTCTGATTATCTTCATCTTTTTCAGAAAGAATCCTTGTTATTTCTTCTACGTACTTCATCCCATTCGACAAATCTAACCATGCGTGAGGATCTGCCTGAGTTTTAGTAGCCCCTTTTGCCAAATAGAGTGGCGTAACTTTTTTACTTACTGCAAAATAGTCTTTTCCTTCCTCTTTTTTCGCTGTTTCCATCAAATTCATAAACCAGCCGTTCCCGGTTTCTAAATTTAACCCATTGTATAAAATGACATCTGCATCACTTGCCTTTTTGATATCTTCCGGCAACACCTCGTGTTCATGGGGATCCGTGCCCACCGGAACAATACTATGAACAACTACATGCTCTTTTCCTATTTCTTTAGCCATATCTGCTAAGATCGAATTTGTTGCCACTACCGTTAATTGATTCTCCTGCTCTTTCTCGGTTGCTTGGCTCCCACAACCGGCTAAAAGTAAGAACCCTACAAACAACAACCAGTAAATCTTTTTTTTATTTTTCATTGTGCCACCTCTTTTACTTTATTTTTTTAATTTTCTTTGATCGTAATTATGCTTGCTTTGAGCGAAATAAAATTCCTTTTGTTGGTGAGAACAAGAAAGCAAGTGTAAAGAACAGCGCACATGCCAACACGATCGTAGCACCAGAAGGCCAGTTGTAACTATAACTGAAAAAGACACCGACAATAGCACTTAAAACGCCGATAGTTGCCGATAGAATGATCATTTTTGCTAAATTGTTCGTTAACAAATAGGCTGTCGCAGCTGGAGTGATCAGCATAGCGATCACTAGGATCGTTCCTACTGTCTGCAAACTAACAACTGCAACTAAAGTCAAGAAAAACATCAGTACATAATGGATCAACGTAGTATTCAACCCATAGGCTTTGGCCATCATTGGATCGAATGATGTGATCTTCAGTTCTTTATAAAAAATAAAAATGAACAATAGCACGATCCCACTCACGATAGCAGTCATCTGTAAATCACTTTCTCTAACCGCTAACACATTTCCAAATAAAATATGGTAAAGATCGGTTGCACTTTGGGCAAATGAAATCAAAATGATTCCAAGTGCAAAGAAAGAGCTGAATACGATCCCGATCGCCGTATCATTTTTTAACCGACTACGTTGCGTTACAAACCCAATGATCCCCGCTGTCAACATTCCAAAAGCAGTCGCACCGACAATGTAACTGAACCCAAACATATACGAAATAGCAACCCCTGGTAAAACCGCGTGAGAAATGGCATCTCCCATCAATGACATCCCACGTAATATAATAAATGCGCCAATCACTCCTGAAGCCAATCCAACTAAAATTGACGTAAGCAATGCGTATTGTAAAAACTGATAATTCAGCAGACCTTCATAAAAAGATTGAATCATTTCTTCTCTTCTCCCTTCACTAATTGACCGATCACTTCGCCATAGGCCGCTTGTAGATTTTCTGATGTGAACGTTTCAGCCACAGGACCGCTGGCAATCAAGGTTTTGTCCAGTAAGATCAATTCATCAAAATACTCTTCTACTTTATGTAGATCATGATGAACAATAATGATTGTTTTCCCACTTTTTTTCAATTCTTTTAAAAGAGAAAAAATCTTCTTTTCACTTACCGCATCTATTCCGACAAAAGGTTCGTCTAAAAAAATCCATTCTGCACCTTGAGCAAGTGCACGTGCTAAAAAAACACGTTGCAGTTGCCCGCCAGAAAGCTCACTGATCTGTCTTTTTTCATAATCGCTCATCCCGACTTTTTCTAACGCTTGCTTTGCTCGCATTTTTTCTTTCTTCCCTGGGCGCTGTCCTATCTTTAATGAAGGATAGGTTCCTAGTAATACGACCCCTGATACATCAATAGGAAAAGAGAGATCCAACTCATTGCGTTGCTCGACATACGCAATTTGTTTACGTACTTTGCGGATGGGTTGCCCACAAAAAAAGATTTCACCCGATCGCTTGGGGATCAATTCAAGGATAGCTTTCATCAAAGTTGATTTTCCTGCACCATTCGGGCCGATGATCCCAGTGATCTGTTTTGGCTGGATATTTAAATCAATTGTTTCTAACGCTGATTTTCCTTGATAAGCAACTGATAGATTTTGAATTTCAATCATATATTTCGACATGCACAATCTCCTTTTTAGGTTTACCTAACTTTTAATTTAAATGTAGTTTAACTTAAAGCGAAAGCATTTTCAAGTTTTCAGCAAAAAAAAAAATTAAAATTCACTCGCATTTTACGCAAAGTTTCTGTAAAATCACATCAAGAGTCGATAAGCGAATTTATTTTATTTAATACTTGTTCTCATCTGAAATATGCGTTGCAATTATTAGTATTTGCTTGTTTTACTCAAAAATCGAAAGGAGTTTTAGTATGGAAGAAGAAAAATTAACTCGAAGTCTTAGCGCACGTCATATACAGATGATTGCGCTAGGCGGGACTATTGGCGTTGGATTGTTTATGGGTGCTTCCTCAACCATTCGCTGGACTGGTCCTTCAGTTATGATTGCTTACGCAATTGCAGGATTCTTTTTGTATTTGATCATGCGCGCGCTTGGCGAGATGCTTTATATCGATCCTTCAACTGGGTCCTTTGCAAATTACGCTAGTGAGTACATCCATCCTGTTGCCGGTTATCTAACTGCTTGGAGTAACATTTTTCAGTTTGTCGTAGTTGGAATCAGTGAAGTCATCGCTGTAGGTGAATATATGAATTATTGGTGGCCTAACTTGCCAACCGTTATTCCAGGAATCCTTGTTGTCCTTTTTTTGATGCTTGCAAATCTAATCTCTGTTAAGGCATTTGGTGAATTAGAGTTTTGGTTTTCAATTATTAAAGTAGTAACGATCATCTTGATGATCATCGCAGGTCTGGGAGTCATTCTATTTGGATTTGGAAACCATGGTGTGGCTGTAGGCGTTTCAAATCTGTGGAAAAATGGTGGCTTCTTTACTGGTGGTGTAAAAGGATTCTTTTTTGCTTTGTCGATCGTTGTTGCCTCTTATCAAGGAATCGAATTGATTGGCATGACAGCAGGAGAAGCAGCTGAACCGAAAAAGACGATCATAGAAGCAGTGCAATCAACACTTGGTCGGATCTTGATCTTTTATATTGGTGCGATTTTTATCATTGTAAGCATTTATCCATGGAATCAATTAAGTGAGATCGGGTCACCATTTGTTCAAACATTTTCTAAAATCGGCATTACTTTTGCTGCTGGTTTGATCAATTTCGTTGTTTTGACTGCTGCATTATCTGGATGTAATTCAGGTATTTTCAGTGCAAGCCGAATGATCTATGCTTTGGCTGTCAACGGCAAGATGTCAAAGAAATTTTTGAAACTTACAAGTCACGGTGTCCCATTTTATCCAGTTGTTGCAATCTCTGGCGGTATCTTCATTGGATTGATCCTAAATTATCTATTACCGATGGTCGTACATCATTCAGAAAATCTGTTTGTTTTTGTTTATAGCTCGAGTATCCTTCCAGGTATGGTTCCTTGGATCGTTATTTTGATCAGTGAGATCAAATTTAGAAAGTCACATCCTGAAGAAATGGCTGATCATCCGTTCAAAATGCCATTTTCTCCTTACACGAACTATCTTTCTTTGTTATTTCTCGCCATTGTTTTAGTCTTTATGTTTATCAATCCTGAAACAAGAATCTCTTTACTTATTGGCTTGGTTTTCTTAGCTTACATGGCGATCCATTATTTTATTCGAGAACGCAGACTAGCAAATAGAGCTTAGAAAGAGGACTGAACAGATGTGTTTACACGCGTTTAGAGCACAACTTTCATTCCCTCGATATACTCTATAAATCACCTCCCCTTCAAAAGGGTGGTTTGCACTAGGGCTATTACCCCTTAACACCGGCCAGCGCCTAAAGACGCTGGCTTTCTCATTTCATGTTCAAGCCATATTGCCTTTGCCACTTTTGACTACCTTTAAAAAGGTATTTGTATGACTCGCTAACCCTTGAAAAGGGATATTTGACTGCTGACGAATGTCTTGCTTTACAAGATTTACTCACTCTTAAAATCACAGAAATTTTCTCTGATAAAGAAAAAGTTGAAGAAATAAATTTTTATCTTAATTTAAGAGAAAAATTCGTTTCTTTTCATAAATTTTTTTGTCCGTGTACATTGTACTTGTAAGAACCAACAATTTAAGCTAATATAAAGAAAAGGGACTATGCGTGAACATAGCCCCAATGTAGAACCGTTAAAAAGACGGTGGCATAGGTTTTATAATTTTTAACCATCTAACTTCTAGCCAAAGTGATTAGATGGTTATTTTTTTTGGCCTTTATGGTCAATAATCAGCAAAACCAATGTCGCAAACGCGATCATCAGTTGAATTGCTTCAAAAGTTGACACTTGCTTACTCCTTTCTAGGGATAAAGCGATGAACCATAGGCATCACCCCTTTTTCAAGAGATTAGCCACCATCTTTTCACTTTTCTACCTGTCAATTATACCATAACTTTATAATTCGATTTATTAGTAAAAAAATTATATATGTGTCAACAGTTTTGCGGTAAGTTTACATGAAGACCATCCTCTTTTTATTAGTGTCCGTTAACCTTAACAATTAGAATAAGGATCTTCTTTTTATTTTTCTCTCCCTTACCGCAATTTATTTTACACTTAGACTGCCTCTTTTTTTATTTTTCAACAACGAAACAAATCGTTTCTGACTCCTCTGTAGCTTTCATCCCGCGAATATCATCAAAAACTTCACTGCTTCCAAAGCCTATAGTGCTTAATTCCATAAAGAGCTGTTTCTGCTCAAAGACTGTTTCCCAAATGAAAAATTCTTTGATTTTATCTGGATAAAGCAAATAATGCTGTTCCAAATAGGTATTGGTCCCGAAATAATTTTTTTGTGCTGTTAAGTGTACGCATATTTTCTGCGTCCAAAAATTATTTTTCTCCAGCTGCCAAGTTCTCGCTGCTTCGAAGTCTATATATTTCTTCGGAGTGAAAACATCAAAAATAAATCTTCCGCCTTTTTTTAACGCCGCATGGACCTTTTGAAATACTCGTTTTCGATCCTCTGAAGAAAAAACACCCAAATCACAATAGATCAAGACGATAATGTCGTAGACCTCACTCCCTAATTCCTCTTTCAAGTAGTCTCCGCATTGATAATCAATGACGTAGCGCTTTTCTTCAGCTGACTTCGTAGCATGAGCAATACTCAACTTAGAAAAATCGATTCCTTTAACTTGGTAACCAGCCTCATAAAATTTTTCAGCATAGATCCCAGGGCCACAACCTAGATCCAGCAGCTTGGGAAACTCTTGTGCTGGACATTTTTGTGTCAACCACGCCATCGATTGATTTATATATTCCGCATTTCTTGTAGCCCCATCAAATTCGGTATCTAAGTGGGCCGCTGACATTTGAGGAGCTAAGTGAGCATCTAACCAAATTGAATCCTTGCTGTGACTAAAAATCGGGACATCCTGTTTAATCCATTCCATAATTTTCTATTCCTCTTTCTCACTGACGACAATCCAATAGACAACAAAAAAACGTAAAAAATTTCTGTACAACAAATAAACTGTCTTTTTATCCGAAAATTTTCAGTTTATTCACTGTCAGAATACTTTTCCACGTTTCACTAAAATCCTGCAATTACGGACTGTATAGTGCGCCGGACCAAAATCGCCTCTTATCTACTTTTTGTGATTGTCGTCACGATAAGTTTAGCATAATTTAGTAAATAATACGCATACAATGAACTCCCGGTATGGTCGATTTCCCAATCTGATTTTTAGTTTTACCCTACTCTCATCTTTTTTTATAACTATTTCTAACTATTAACACTAAAATAAGTATAAACAATTAGTCCAACAGCAATGATCCCTAAAAAAATCAAAAATATATTTGCCCATCGTTGGTATTTCACATTAATCTTATTTGAACTTCTGCTTCTCAAAATAATAAGGAAAAAGATAAAAGCCCATACATAAATCATGATTTTCCTCCTACAATTTAGTATCTTCAGAATATATTAAAGAACCACAAAAGAAATAGTAATCCCCCTACTCTCATGTGTTTTTTCACTTTTTTTAACATATTTTAGCTAAGTGTAATGATCTAAATACATATAAATTTTTCCATTTGAAAAATAAATCCATCCTTTACCTCACTACTAATAACAGTAACAAATGATTTAATTATTATTTACGTATTCTTCTATCCCACAATTGAAGGGTATAGCCTAAAACATTTCGACCAAAATATATGGTTAAACAGAAGAAGAAACATGGCAATAGAATTAGCCAATTCATTTCAAAATTTCTAATAAGTGTTCTTAGCATTGACAGCGCAATAGTGCCAAATAACAAAAATAAAGAGATATTCATTAAGTAAACTAATACTGCCAACCAAAATGTCATTCCATATTTTTTTTGTTTACTTGCATCATAATTAAATAAATCATCTGAAAATATAAATATCCATGATAGTAGTTCTACAATAATTTCGATGGATTTCTCCCCCCTACTATGTTAATTCAATCCAACCATTTCCTGGAATTTTATCATAGCTACTATTATCAATCAAATTAGCAATATAAGTTCCCGGGTCCAGTACAACAACGATAGATTTACTCAAGCCTCCAATGATCTTGTTTAACTGTGAGATTCTTATAGTTGCTGCTACACGACTTTGTAATTGGTTTACTAACATATTCCATCCTTTTTTCTTCACATAAGCTGAAATGGAACCGCCTGTAATGAATGATAAAGCGGTATTAATCACTGTTGCTAATACACCTACTGAAATAAGTCCATGTGAAGAACGTAGCATCGTTCTAATGTCTGGTTGAATACCAAACTTTTCCATTAATTCTATTTGCATATCTGCTTGAGCTTTTGATAGATTTTGGTAATAAACTGAAGAAGAATCAAACACTCCTAACATATATTTTGTTGCAACTGCCTGTTGTTCACTAGTTTCAATGTTTTCAATACTCTTTGTAGATTCGCTAACTACCCGTCTGAAGTAGTCAGCTTGTTCAGAAGTCATTTTTTGGATATCAATTGCTGTACTGTCATTTGATTCAATCAACTCACTTTGCATTGTGTCCTCAATTTCAACATTTGAAATCAATCTATTCTCACTTAGTTCTGAATTTACAGTGATTTTATCTGAATTATTCGTAGCCTCTTGATCGCTATTCAAAGTTGATTGACTAATAATATCATCAGCATAAACAATTCCATTTGCAACGGTTGGGGTTACTGCGGTTAACATTGCTCCTAAAGCCATTCCAGATACGATAAACTTATTGATTTTCATGTAAAACATCTCCTTTCGTAAGTAACTTTACTTTATGTATTTTTTAAAATTACATAAATATCCTAGAACGTTAAAATCAAGTCTTAAAGTAAGCGTTTTTATTAAATTACGATTAAAAACTTTTTCAATTCATTAAAAATCGTTTCTTTCACTCATACTGTGACCTGTTTCGTAAAACTCTTTTCGTTTTTAGATTTGATTGTTCATTTTCATTAGTATGTTTCGATCGGTTGCTGTGAAGAGAAAGGATTGTAGAGATACAAAGAAAATAAAAGGGAATGTGAGATAAATCTAAAAATCAGTTTTGCTAAAGACTCTCGAATAAACGGCGGGAGCAGAAGCAACTCCTTCGGAAATAAGCCGAAATTCACAAAAATTTGAAAAGCAATTTCCGTTCATTTCTTCTTATTTCTCGGAGTTAAACACTTTTGTCCCAGCCTCTCTCAAATAAACGGCGTCCAACAGTCAGGTTTTTCGGAAATTTCAAAAAAAACGAGCAATACAAAAAAAAACGAGCAATACAAAAAACGTATTGTTCGTTTTTCTCTCCAATTTCTCAAACCTAAACGGCTTTTGTCTCGACTTCATTTTTAGTGTGTTTAATCAATTCAGTTTCAAAACTTCTCCCGGATTTAAAAAGTAGTCGTCCATTGTCATGCCATTCAAGGATAAAATCGTTTCTACTGGAACCCCTGTTCGTTCCGCAATTTGGTTTGGTCCTTCGCCTTCTCGAACAACTGTTGTTGCCGCCGAAGCACTTTGATCTGCACTTTGTGAAGAAGAAGTTCCTTGTGCATATTGATCAGTGGACATTTGGCTTTCTGTTGTTGACTCCGTTGTTTGTGCTGTTGTATTGGTTTCAGTTCCACTTGTTTCCTGACTTGTAGATGATTCAACCTTCAAAGAAGCACTCGTACGCAGATAAATATCTGATATTCTAGCAACTTGTGCAGTGTACGTTGCAGAAAGTTGATTGATCATCGTATCAAGATCCACACCATCTTTTGCATGCGCTGTTTGATACTTTTCACGTAGTTTGCGGATTCCTTCGTCAGAGATTGCTTGTAACTCACTCGCTTTTTGGTTTGCAACAGTGGATAGTCCCGTGAGCCCATCCTGATTCTTTTGGATCTCCGTCTGGTATTCTTCAATCAGAACAGGTGTCTGATCTTCGATTTTTTTTGAATAAGTTGTAAGGATCGTTTGTAACTGTTCCTCAAGTGTCCCCTCAGCGGATGATTGTGTCGACTTCATTGTTTCTTTTGTTTTCGATGTTTCCGTTGATGCTGACTCTTTTTTCTTTGCTGTTTTACTTGTACTTATAGTTGTACTTTTGGCACTAGTATCATTCTTATTGTGGAGATAAAGCCCAGTAACAGCCCCCACAAGCAATAGAACGACTGCAACTGCAGAACCTACTTTCAGCATACGTATACGGGACTCTTTTTTTTGTTGTTGCCGACGGGCCGTACGGACATTTTCTCTTTGTTCGTTTTTTTCGTTCATTTTGTACCACCACCCATTATTCATAAAATAGCGTTATCAATTCTCGCATATGTCCATTGTAGCAAATTATCCGAGTAATGAACATTTTAAACTGTGTTATTTAAATGAAAAATTCACCATTTTTGATGGTTCCAAGATTCCCCATCGATCTCTCCTTGCAACTGTTCCATCCGTTCAGTTATTTCAATCACCAATTGCTTGGTTTCATGTAATAATGCTTTTGTTGGATAATCAGCCGCTCTGCTTAATTCATCCAATTGGCTCAACACCCATTCTTCTGTCATAATCTACTCCTTTAATTCGCGTAATGTAAATGTCAGATCTTCAATATCTTCTTTTGCTTTCTCTAAATAATCGATCACGTATTCTTGCATTGGTTCCCCAATTGATTTTAAGGTATCGTTGGCTCTCATTTGTGCAATAAACCAGTCAATACGATTTGTCAAAGTAGGTTTCTCCTTTAAAGTTAAATACTGTTGATACGCAATCAGCCGTTCCCATTTTTTTTCCTTTGATTGATACATAAATTGAGACATGACATATGGTGGTAAAAAAGACATCATCAGTTTGTTCGCGATTCGTTGATACGGCCGCAAAAATTCTGAAATCGTATACTCTTCTTTCCCTCCGGATTGATACTCTTTTTCGGCAACTCCTGTCGTCAAAACGATCCCTAGCTCTTTTCCTCTTAGTTCTAGCGATGTATGCTCCAAAACAGTATCTTGCCATAATTTTAAATGTGCTGGGGCACTGTACCAGTAAAATGGAAATTGAAAAATGATACGATCATGTTCTTTCAGTAATTGTAACTCTAAGGCTAAATCTATCTGACCATCAGGATACATCTCTTCCAGATGATGCCAAGTAGCATTCGTTCCGTTCATTGCTTCTTTAAAAAATTGTTGGTTCAATGATGTATCGATTGCGGGGTGGCTCACGATGACCAAACTTTTCATGTCAAAAACTCCTATCCTTCATTGTGTTCTATATAGTTTAGCATAAAAAGAAAAAAGGACATTTCTGTCACGCTTGTCTCTAAGTCGTCCATGATACAATTTCTTGCGTTTCTAATTGTTTTTTTAAGGCTTCCAAGGAATGGTATCTTGATTCCTCATTTTTCATTCGTTTCCGATAACTTGTCGCTGTTTCGCCAGTTGTTTTTTTGAACATTCGACTAAAAACGACTAAACTATTGAAGCCAACTTGATAAGCGATATTCTCTACTGAGCTTTCTGTTAATGAAAGTAAAAAAGCCGCCCGATTGATACGTACACCAATCAAATACTCTTTGATACTCGTTCCCAAATGATTTTTGAATACTCGCGACAAATGGCTACGATTGACGGATAATCCTCGAGCAATTTCTTCTACTGTCAGTTGTTGTGCATAATGTTCTTCGATGTATTTCACTGTATCGATCACTAAAGGAGAATACACTTTTTGCTCTCCTAATCTCACTTTTCCCCCATCTTTCAATAGAGTTGCCAAAAGCCGGTAAGTTAAAGCAGTCAATTCTAACTCATCTGCTACATCTTCTTGCGAGTAATGGATACATTCCAAAATAAGATCGACATACGCAGAGATACCTGCTGACACCATCGTATATTGGTCATCTTTAAATGGTGAGCGCCGAATGATCTCTTCAGCAGCTGCTCCTCCAAATGATAACCAGCAGTAGACCCAAGGATCTTCTCCATCTGCTAAATAAAAGGTAGACTCGCCTGGACGTATCAAAAAAAGATCCCCTTTTTTCAATTCATATCGTTGTTCCCGGACATGGTATGTTCCTTTCCCCTCCATTATGACATGCAAAATAAAATCTTGTCTGATCGCAGGACCGAAAGAGTGAAATGGCAGCGTTTTTGAAAAACCACAAAAGTCAAAATTCAATTCTTTTTTTATCTGTTGTTGTTCCTTTTTTAGAAAAATAGCCTGTTCCATTGATACACCTCCACACTTCAACTTTACTCTAGTCTTCTAAATATGCAACAAAAAGTTAAATAGTAGTCACAGAAATATATTCATTAGGAAGCGTTTTCTTGATAAGGTGTAAATAAATAAAGGACCGTTCTTATTCATTTTAATCGCTTATTGTTTGTAAGCTGAATTAGAACCAAGAACTTTAGACAGCTCATGTAGCAAAAAAAGGTGTATTTGCCGTACTTCAATACGTAAAGAAAGGACGTTTATTATGTCAATCACAATCAAAGATTTTGGACAAGGATATCATTTACTTGTTTTAACAAATAAACATGGACTACGATTAGCGGTTACCGATTTAGGGGCGCGTATCGTCAGCTTGAAGGCAGAAAACAGAGAATTAGCATTAGGGTTTGACTCCGCTCAAGAATACCTAGAAAAAGATGTCTATATTGGTGCCTCGATTGGTCGAACAGCTGGCAGAATCGAGGATGGGCATTTTACGCTTGACGATCGCACGTACCAACTAAGTGTTGATCCAGCTACTGGTCATTCCTTGCATGGCGGTTCTCCTGGTTTTGAAACCAAGAAATGGTCTTATCAAACGATTGAAGATGAACAAGGAGATTCTGTTCTCTTCACTACCGAAAGTCCTGACGGAGAACATGGTTTTCCAGGTAATCTAAGAGTAGAAGTTCGCTATACATTGACTCAAGATGATATCTGGCGGGTAACCACTCGCGGTATAAGTGATCAAACGACCCTATTCAACCCGACAAATCATGTCTACTTCAATTTAAGCGGTGATATCACCCAACCAATCGATCAGCATGTTCTTTGGTTGGACAGTGAAGAGTACGCCCCTTTGAGAGCAGATAGTATCCCATTAGGAAAAAAATCTTCGGTAGCCAATACGCCATTTGATTTTCAAGAGCCGAAACAGCTTGCGACTGTTTTTGAAAGTGATTTTGATCAAAAAGTGCTTGTCGATGGCATCGATCATCCCTTTTTCTTAAAGGAACAAGGATTAGACAAAGTAGTAGCTTTTCTTGTCAGTCCAGATAAAAAAATCAAAGTAAGTGTAGCAACAGATGCGCCAAGTATTGTGGTATTTACAGCAAACTTTGGAGAAAATACACCTGAAATGCGAGGAAAAAATCTGAGTGATCATGGTGGGATCACGTTTGAAACGCAAATTGCTCCTGGGGCAGAACAGTTCTCGGATTTTGGAGATATCAAACTTCCACCAAATACTCCCTTTGAAACAACAACAGAATTTAAAATCGAAACAAGAAAGGATTTTTAATAATGGAAATCAAACGCAGCTTAAATACAAAATTTGCAGAAATCTTCGGGCCTAAACAGACAGCTCAATACTTCTCACCCGGAAGAATCAACTTGATCGGTGAACACACTGACTATAATGGTGGGCATGTCTTCCCTGCTTCGATCACTTATGGCACTCAAGGTGTCGCAGCTTCTCGAAAAGACAATAAAGTCTTAGTGTATTCAACAAATTTTGAAGATGACGGCGTAATCAGCTTTACATTGAATGAGTTAGATTATGATAAACAAGCTGGTTGGGCAAACTATGTCAAAGGAATGATCCTAAAGTTAAAAGAAGCAGGGTATACATTTGATCATGGCTTCGAATTATTAGTGGAAGGAACGATCCCTAATGGTGCTGGCTTATCAAGTAGCGCTTCTTTAGAATTATTAGTAGGTGTCGTATTAGAAGATTTGTTTGATCTGGCTATAGATCGTCTTGTATTAGTACAAACAGGAAAAAAAGTAGAGAATGAATTTATCGGTGTCAACTCAGGGATCATGGATCAATTCGCAATCGGCTTTGGAGAAGTGGACAAAGCGATCTTACTCGATACAAATACCTTAAAATATGAGATGGTTCCAGTGAAATTAGATGGCTATGCAGTGGTTATCATGAACACAAACAAACGTCGTGAATTAGCAGATTCTAAATACAATGAACGTCGAAGTGAATGTGAAGAGGCGCTTAAACGTCTACAAACACAATTAGCGATCGATGCATTAGGTGACCTAGACAGCGAAACCTTTGAAGCTCATACAGATTTGATCAACGATGATACTTTGATTCGCCGAGCACGCCATGCAGTAACAGAAAACCAGCGCACACTAGAAGCAAAAGCAGAATTAGAAAAAGGAAACTTAGCTGCGTTTGGCAAGTTATTGAATGCCTCTCATTACTCATTGCGTCATGATTACGAAGTAACTGGGATTGAATTAGACACTTTGGTAGATGCTGCCCAAAAACAAGAAGGTGTCTTAGGCGCTCGAATGACTGGTGCTGGATTCGGCGGATGTGCCATCGCATTGGTCAAAGAAGAAAACATTCCAGAATTTGAAAACAATGTCTACGATGCTTACTTGAAAGTTGTTGGTTATGCACCAGAGTTTTATGTCGCTCATATCGGTAATGGCACGACTAAAATCGATCCTGATGTAGCCACTGCTTGATTTCAGTCGAATTCAAATCAATACTAAAAAGAAGTAGAACGATCCTAGATTATCTCTTGGATTCGTTCTACTTCTTTTCTTAGTGAGCTTCGATCTACTTGATTGGTTTTATTGAAATAAATACGTATTGTTTGTCTGTTCTTCAATCGTCTTCTGCCACTCCGTATTCACACAAGACTCTTGTTTTTTTTCTGTGAATTTATACGGTCCTAAGTCAAAAAATTGTTTTAGGATTTGGTTGACTTGTTGATACAGCTCTGGGGCCTCAATCACATTTTTGACAGTCAACGCTTCATGATCCTTTTGAAAATGAATTAACCCATCTTCTTGCCGAACCTCCACGCATTTTCCTGCATGTTTTAATTGCCGTATCTCTCCAAGCATCTCGTAAATATCTTCCCCCTCAAATCCCTCTAACAAGGCCAAGCTATCAACTAATGATCCTACGGACAATTCTGCTATTGTTGCTTTTTTCCCACCTAAGTCAAGCTGATAAATCGTAGAGTCAATGATTCCACACGCATTACAGCCACCTTCTGTCAGATCACTTTTCTTGGTTAATTGAACTTCTTTCATTATGGACTCCTCCTTTTTTATGATGATTTAGATATTTTTTTGCTTTGTAGTTCTTCCTTCTCTTCATTTCTCGTCTTGCAGCGTCTCTTAAACAACGAACCTGACAGTCGACATACGACAATACGATCTCATCTGATTCTTGTTCAAAGCCCCAAAAAGACATAATGATCCTCCATTCCCATTTATTTATACGAAGAGGCTGGGACAGAAGTGTTTAACTCCGAGAAATTTCGGCTTATTTAAGAAGGAGTTGCTTCTGCTCCCACCGTTTATTCGTTTTTAAAGAATGAGACAAAAGTGTTTCTTACTTTTGTCCCACACTCTTTTTTACTTTTACTATACCATTTCTCATTTTTTTCAGCATAAGAAAAAAAGTTCCACTAGTCAATAAAGAAAAACAAGTATAAAAAAATAAAATAGATATATTTGTTTTGATTATGAACAGATACATTCAATAAAAATAAGGAGTACCGCAAATATCATCTCATTAGATGATAAAAAAAAGAAAACACGCAAGGCAAAAGCAAGGAATGCTTTTACCTCACGTGCTAAACAAGAACAAATGGCAGATGCAACTCTTTCTCAAATAAATCGATAGCCAATCCGGCAAGAAATTTGCATGTATCTTTCTTCTTTCTCGGAGTTAGCCTCTTCTGCCACAACCTCTTTTCGTTCAATATCATTCCTTCCTTCTCATTCAAAAAAGAATGATTGGCGAAAAGTAAACAGCTGCTTATAATTTTTCTACTAATTCTTCTAGTTCATTCAAGCGTTTTTCAAATATGACCATTGCATCTTCGATATAATTTGCTTTCGTCATATCAACACCCGCTTTTTTCATTACTTCAACGGGATAATCACTACTTCCAGACTTCAGATAAGTAAGGTAGTTTTCTAATGCTTGTGGTTCTTTCGTCCAGATTTTCTTCGCTAAAGCAGAGGCAGCTGAAAATCCAGTCGAATATTGATAAACATAGTAATTGTAATAGAAATGAGGGATACGTGACCATTCATACTTGATTTCTGGATCTTCTTCTACAGCTGGTCCGTAATATTTAGTATTCAGTTTCCCATAATTTTCACTCAAGTATTCACTTGTCAACGGAGTACCTTTTGCATCCTCTTCATGCATAAAATGTTCAAATTCTGCAAATTGAGTTTGACGGAATATCGTACCTTTGAATCCATCAAGGTAATGATTCAAAACATACGCCCGTACTCGAGGATCTTCTTCTGTTTCCAACAAGTACTCCGTTAAAATATTTTCATTCGTTGTTGATGCAATTTCAGCTAAGAAAATCGGATAATCACCATACACATAAGGTTGGTTTGAACGAGTGAAGTAACTGTGGACACTATGTCCCATTTCATGTACCAATGTAAATAGTTGATCCAAGGCATCATGCCAATTCAATAGAATGTATGGATTTGTATCATAGCTTCCTGAAGAATACGCGCCACTACGTTTGCCTTTATTTTCTATTACATCGATCCAACGCTCAGAAAAGGCTTTTTCAACGACTGTCAGATATTCTTCACCCATTGGTTTTAAGGCTTCCAATGCTTTTGCTTTTGCTTCTTCATAGGTAAACTTGATTGGTGCTTCACCTAGAACTGGTGTATATAGATCGTACATGTGTAGTTTGTCTACCCCTAAAAGACGTTTACGAACAGACATATAACGGTGTAATAATGGCAAGTTTTTATTGACAACTTCCACTAATGTATCATACACGCTTTCTGGAACATGGTTGTTACTTAAAGAAGCTTCACGAGCTGACTTGTAATGACGGATTTTTGCTTTATAATTATGACCTTTGATATGCGCACTCAACGTAGATGCAAATGTATTTTTAAATTGTTCATATACACTGAAAAAACCTTTGAATGCTGCTTCGCGAACATTGCGATCCGTACTTTCCATTAACTGTCTGTAAACACCGTGAGAAAGTTGGATTGCTTTTCCATTTTCATCTGTGATCGTAGGAAACTCTAGATCAGCATTGTTCAATACCGCAAAGATATCACTAGAGGAACCAAATATTTCGCCTGCTCCTGCAAGTAAAGACTCTTGATCAGCAGACAGGACATGCGCTCTATTATCTACCATTTGTTGGATATAATGGCGATAAAGTTCTAGTTTTGGTTCTTGTTCAAAGTACTGCCAGATTTGGTCATCTGAAAGTTGAAGTACTTCTGGTTCGTACCACGAAATAGCTTCACTCACTTTTGCTAATAAACTGCCAGATCGGGCATACAATGCTTGATAGGTTGTATTTGCAGTATCTTGATCATTTTTCATACTAGAATAAACATAGATCCGTTCGATTTTTCGATAAACATCTAAAACAAATTCAAGTGCATCCAAAAATTCTGTGGCACTATTTGCCAAAGTCCCTTTATATTTATCAGAATTTTTTAATTCTTCAGTCAATTTTTCATAAGCCTGATCGAATTCTTGATCATTTGCAAAGATTTTCGTTAAGTCCCATGTTAGTTCTTCAGGTAATTCTTCTCTTTTTGGTAATTTGGTCGTTTCACTCATTGAATACACTCCTTTTTTCCATTCCTATCGCATCTTTTTTACAATCAAGATGTTCACCTTCATAGCACTAGCTATTGAAGTCCATTTTAGCACAACTTAATTCGGTTTACACATAGAATATAGGCGACATTCTTCATAAAATGAAGAATAAATGATTGATTCCCTAACAAGGGGGAATTGCCAGCTTTTTTTATACGCAAAAAGTTTTTGTAACCATCTTAGGTATCGCCCATAATTGCTTTTATGTGCCTCCCTAATAGAAACCTCCTCGTACAAGATTCGATAAAGAAATACTAACTCTTTAAAATAGAAGAAAAAGTAACTATCACGATACATCCAATCTGGCAAATACAGCAAGTGCCTTTGATAGGTGTAGCAGATACCTTGTAACTTGATATATTTAGGATGTCGCGAAAATAGTTGCTGCTGCAGCCATCTTTTATAGGTTACTCTTTTAGATAATATTTCAGGTTTTATCTCGCCAACGGTTTCATTAAAAAGCTTTGGCAGTACACCACTGAAAAACAACCACGATTTTTTTTCATAGGTGATTTTACCATTGATCGTTTCTTTCATATGATAACGCAGAATCAATTGTCTCTTTTTCCAGTCCAATTGCCATAGATGAAGCCCACAACTTTCATTAAATGCACAAAAGCGTTTTTCGATCATCGTCAATTTTTTATTTTTTAAAAAGTTGTTTCCTATGATCCACCACACCACATAGCCATTTTTTTGATATGTGTTAGTTCGCTCTTCAAATCTTCTGTATGGTAATGTGGAACACTGAATTTCTATTGCTAATGTTTCGTAAAGAACATCCGGTCTTTGACGAATTTTCGGTAAGTATCCCTCTAGATGAATCACTGAATTTGTTGAATGTCGCTGAAGCCAATCGAACACGACTTGTTTTAAGTTTAGGTGTTCTTCCGTTTCGCCTTCACTAAAACCAGTACATACTTTACGGCTTTTATGCGCAAAGTGCGCACTTTTTTGTTTCCCATTTTTTAAAATCACCCGCCCTTGACACACCGGACAAAAAAGCAAATGCTCTTTCGTCACTTTTTGAGCAGGAAACTGTTTTCCCTTCTTATCGATGGCATAAAGCATTATTCTCACCTCCAAAAAAACATACGCAAAAAAGGATCTGATCTTTCGGATCAAATCCTTCTTATCTATTCCAAACAGGTGGAGAAATTTTATTTTTGATCAAGCAAAATAAAATCGTGTTCGTTCTAATGCATTTCTTTCCATAATGAGTTTGGCATACTCATTCAGTGTTTCATTTGTACGATCGCTTTTTTCTGCGTACTCCAAAACGCGTGCAATTTGGTTTTCAACGTCCATTTGGGATAAATTTTCCATCCAAAAATGAACCACTAAGTAGTACACATCATCTAATAGGTAGATATCCGTCCACGCTGATTCTAGTTCTACATTATTCGCCAATTGAATCATTTGTTCAAAGTCGTCAAAAGCAAAAATTGCTTGGTGTTCAATTTCATCGGAAATGCGTTCGTCCGATTCTTCTACTTCATTATTCAGAATTTGTTGTTGAATAAACTCAGTCACATCATCAGAATCCAACGAATTTTCATCATTTTGGAGCATTTCTTCATTCGGAAGATTTTTGCTGATAAAAAGTTCTAAGCCATCTCCTTTTGGCAACACCTGAAAAGTAACAGCCTCACTGCTGCGAAACTCATCTTCAATATCCACTTCTTCCAGAATACTATAGAAAAAGTTTTCAATTTCTCTATGGTTTCCAAGTAGGTCCAAAAATGAGACTCCTCGCTCTTCTAAGTCTTCATGCCCAATCATTACTCGTATTGTGTTTTCGTTAATATGTTCCATTTCCATTTTGCTACACCTCACTTTGCCACAACAGTCAATATACCTTCATTGTATCGAAATAAGCTTAAATGTAAAGAAAAATAATTATCGCTTAAAAACAAACTAAATTTTTTCCATTTACTTGACACTCTTGGCAAATCCCTCTTCTTTTCTCTCATGCTACCATCCAAAAAATGATTGCTTTTTTAGTATTCCATCTGTTGATCATAAGGATATAAAAAAAAACTTAGAAAAACTATTTGAAAGTTTTTCTAAGTTAAGATTTTTTTCTATAAACCAGCCATCAATTGTGCTTGACGCAATTCTAACTGACGTACATCTCGTGGTAAGAAACGACGGATTTCATCTTCATTAAAACCAACTTGCAGACGTTTGTCATCAATCATGATTGGACGACGCAACAATCCAGGGTTATTTTGTACAAGTTCCAATAATTCTTGCAACGGTAATTCATCAAGATCCATGTTTAGTTTTTGGAAAACTTTAGATCGTGTTGAAATAATTTCTTCTGTGCCATCTTCTGTCATTTGTAAGATTGCTTTTAATTCTGAACTGTTTAGAGGTTCAGAGAAGATATTACGTTCAACAAATGGAATCTGATGTTCTTGCAACCACGCACGAGCCTTTCTGCAGGAAGTACAACTTGGGGAAGTATATAGTGTTAACAACGTGCACCACTCCTTTTTGTGGCTATTGCCACTTTTTTGTAACAGAAGATCATTATAATCTTCCATCTGTTTCTATTATACATAATCAACTTTTAAATAGCTACCTTTTTTCATAAATTTTTTTTAAAAAATGAAAGTTATCTAAGATTTATATTCCGTAAAACCAGCGTTTAGACCTTGGTTAACCATTTAAAAATGAGAGTTTTCAAATCTAATTCAAATAAACAAAAACAGTAAAACAGCTATTAAATCTGTATCATTATTTTATATGAGCTACTATTAGGTAGCGTTTTCATTAGAATAATTATGTTTTTTATTTATTTTTATCCAAAATAATCTTGATTTACAAGTACAGATTAGAATTAATATAACGCTTATTTTCTCAATAATACAACTGATTTTTTTTATTGCTGGATGTATCAGATAAAGTCCATATAATTGTGTAAAAGATAAAAGGCCATGTAACAGCCCTTTTACGGTACAATGTTTTTAACCACAA
>NZ_SPHN01000008.1:0-145195 GCF_005844145.1 Enterococcus sp. BSD2780061688st2 D3 | reverse complement strand
GATTTAGAATAACGAGGCAGTTACGGTATCAAACAAATGAGTTACCTGTAGTGGCTAACTTAAACTTGAAATTTACGAAAATAAAAAGAATAAAAAGAATGAAAACTAAATAATCAAATGTTTAAAAGCAGAGTGTTGGATGTTAGAACCTTTTAGTAATACGATATTGCGATAGTAATTACCTAAAAATTTTAAGTAATTAGGAGGTAGAAGATGAAGAAAACCAAAATAATTATATTAATATTTTTTGCCTTTGTTTTTAGTCAACTAACCGTTTTTAGCTCAGAAGCTATAGCCATCAATAGCGAAGAGGAATCAAAGATAAACAATGAAGATCCTACAAGAGACAATCAATCAACATCAAGTTCCGAAGAAGCTTCTTACTCAGAGACTGTGTCTATTAATAATCAGGAGGAATCGAATATAAGCAGTAAAGAATATACAAGCGAGCATCAAACAATCACAAGTTCTGAATCCGTTTCTAACTCGGAAACTAAGACTATAGATAGCGAAGAAAAGTCAAAAATGATAAATAAAAATATGGTCTCAATTGATGAAGAATGGAAACAGATTAACACTTTGGAAGAAGGAAGTATTGATATGCAAGATTCTCGTATTCTTCACTATTATTTTGGTTCTCATAGCAGAATAGGAAGTACTACAATTTTGCCCAAACCTTCTTTTTCTTTAAACGATAACGGCAAAGAAATTTATGCTTTTTATAGACCCAATAATAATTTGAATAGTTTAAGAAATAATCATAATACAATTTTTGCATACGGTAATACTTCTGAAGATTCACCAACTACTTCTAATATAGAAGATTTAGAACCTGACAATAACACGATGCATTATTATAAAAAGTTAGACACTAATGGAACTTCTTTTTTGATAGAATACGTATCTACTTCTGCTACAGGTGGTGTTATCCAAGTATTAATTACTATGGAGGCATTACCAAACAAGCTTGTAAGAATTACAACAAGCTATACTAATATAGGAGAAACTACATTTCAAAATGCAGTTATGGGAAGTAGTTATGACACAAAGTTAGGGACTAATGATAAAGTTCCAGTGTATTATATTGGAAATAATAAAGGGGTTTATATAAAGGATGCACAATATAGATTGGAATTTAGAATGAGCAATATTCCTAATTGGGCAGTTGGGACTTATTTACAAGAAAATGCTAGATGGATTCGTGATTTTTTTAATGAAAGTAAAACAACGTTTTCCAATCTAAGTTCCAGTGGGTTTGAAAGTAGAAACGGAGCTGCTGGTAGTGTAGCTTTGGAAAATGTAGACTCTGCAATTCATTTCAAAACTCAGCCAAAGAATTTTGCACCAGGAGAGAAGATAGAGATGAGTTTCGATGCGGGAATTTTAACGGATGATGGAAAACCAGTTGTAGAGCTAGACAAATACTCTTCAGAATTTACCAAAGAGACAAAGGAAACTAATATAAATGGCTCATGGAGAGATTCTGATAGTGAATCTGTTCAAATATACTATCAGCTTGATGAGGACACGCCAGTTTTGATTGGAGAATATGGCAATATGATTTCTGGAGAGGACTATCAGTTTGACTTTTCCTTAAATACAACAAAACTAACACCTGAAAGGCATACACTTAAGGTGTATGGAGTGGACAGCGATGGAAATATGTCTAATGTAGAGGAGTATATACTTGATTATATGGATACAGGTATATTAACTTTTAAAGAGGTACCATCAATGTTTGATTTTGGTGTGCACCGAGTCAGTGATACAACTCAAGAGTATTTGGGCAAGAATGTTGGTGACCTAGTTATAAAAGATACTCGTAGCATTAATAAAGGATATTGGCAGCTAACTTTAAAACAAACAAAAATATTGAATGATAATAATAATGAGTTGTCGAATATTCTTTATTTTGATGATGGAACAAAGCTAACCTCACTAAACGCCGCAACTGTAATAAGTTCTCAAAAATTATCTTCAAATACTGAGGAGTACAACGTATCAAATGAGTGGGATAATCTTGGCAAAGGATTAAAGGCAATTGTCAAGCCATCCGATCAGCTTGAAGGAACGTATACAGGAAACTTAGAATGGACATTACAAAATGTTGTTGAGAACCAATAAAAATAAAATTGTTTGTAATGAATATATGATTAATATGATAATATTTTATTCATTAGGTGATTACTAATTCCAGCATAACTTTAAGTGTTTAATTCACGTAACTTTTCTTTCTATAATATTGGCACTTTGTCAAATGATGTTGGTAAAGAGAAATCTTAGAATAATTTGGACAGAACAGAAAGAAGAAACCCTCTTTCTGTTCTGTTTATTTGGTTAAAAACGTTTTGCCATGACGAATCATGATTCGTAGTTTGAAATTGTAAAAGCTGCAAAAGCTGCAAAAGCTGTATGTAGTGCGTTTTAAAACTTTGATAGGAATGTTTAAACATTTCAATGCTCCGTTTGAATAGCTGTAGTGAAACGCATTTTGGATCTGTGGCAGAAACTTTTTAAACATTCGTAAAGTGGTTGTATAGGGTTCAGGAAGACCGCTGACTTCTCTGTTTAAGCAGTCCTCAAATAATGACTGAACTCTTTTCTTTACCGCATAAAGAATCTCTTGGTATAACTGATAGCCTTGGCGTAGGTTGGGACAAGCAGTTAACAGTCAATCGACAATCTCACTTTCAGTTAAATAATCTTTAAAACTGGCACGCCAAACCCGTTTTTCATCGTTTAAGTTTGCTTCTTTTTTTGTAGGAGTTTCCAATAGCGTTTTAATTTTTTCCCTAGCCCTCGTTGATAGTGGGAAGTCCCTTTGAGCTGTGCCGAGTTTTTTGAGAAGGTTCCTCCCTTATGCTGGACAATGGGACACTCTTCTGGCTTGTACAGAAGAGTTCCTTTGTAAATCAAGCAAATTTACCCTTTATATTTTTCTTTAGTTAAACAATTTTCCTCGAAATGGATATTTAGGTCTAGAATATTTAGGGTATCTTTGATAAGCAGAGCATGAGACATCTTGAATCCTCCTATGAATTGGTAGCCAAATTAATTCTAAAGGATTTCAGGGTGTCTTTTCTATACAAAAAGACGTTGGCGAAGTTCACCAACATCAAAAAGTATAAGCAACTAAAAATAGCACTTCACTGTTTTTCTACTAGCTAAGGAAAATACTCATGGGAAATCATATCCATAGGTATCTTCCTTAATTTGAGTTTAATATTTTTGCGATAGTACTTATTAACTTTTCTGCAAAATATTGAAAAACAAAATTTGGCGAAGTATTGAAAGCTTGCGGTTTAGGTAGAGTAACCTTCTTAGAAAGTGAATTGTTCTTGTATTCAGAGTTCATTGTCACCAGAAAAATATCTCCGCTAAACTTATCAGACTGTTTCATAAATTCTCCAAGATCATTGCCTACAACAGGACCTCTTGCTGAGAAAATGACAATCAAATCATTTGGGGAACTGAAAAAAATCGTATCATTTAGCTCAGTTGGGTCAATAAAGAAACATTTCAATCCAAGTCTCCTTAATTTATATGTGAGGAGGCGACCAACAACTCCGCTCTCAACAATTCCAGTAAAGAATATATTATCGTATTTGACTAAAGCACTGGCGAAATCGTTTAGGAACTCTGTTGTCAATTTTTCTTCAATGAGGGTAATCAACTGAATAAAATTATTTACCGTATCATTTTGAGCAGTGTTCTTTTCCTCTTCGGCACCGTCACCAAGAACATATAGGTACATTTCTTTTTTAAATTCACTAAATTTTACATAACCGATCTTTTTACAGAATCGAGTGATACTAGGTTGTGAAACTTTGCACCAGTCGGCTAAACCTACGATCCCGCTTTGAACCACATAATAGGGGTCACTTTTGATTTTTTCATATATTTTTTTTTCCGTTTCTGAGAAAGAGTCTTTAACAGCTTCCATTTTAACTAAAGGGTTCAAATAAATCACCGTCCAATCAACTAATAGTATACCATTAAAATACTTGCGAATAAAATATACAAAAAATTAAATATAATGTTGAATAAAATATTCTTAAGTGGTATATTATAGCCAGTAAGTGCTTACAATACGTATTGAAGGGTTGGAAATTATGAAGAAAAAAACATTTCCTAAAGGGTTTCTTTGGGGAGGAGCATCCGCTGCAAATCAATTTGAAGGTGGTTTTTCTGAAGATGGTAGAGGGTTATCGACGAATGATTTTGTGACGGCTGGTTCCAAGGATTCAGGAAGAAAAATTTCCATTCAATTAGAAGATGGAACAATACAATTCATTGACGTAGAAAGTCCTATTCCCAATGGAGCGAAAGGTGTGATTGATGAGTCTACTTATTATCCAAGTCATAAGGCAACAGACTTTTATCATCACTATAAAGAAGATATTCGTTTACTAGGTGAAATGGGCTTTAAAGCCTATCGAATGTCAATTAGTTGGACAAGAATTTTTCCAAAAGGTGGAATCATTGGCGAAAAACCAAATCAAGCAGGTTTGGACTTTTATAAAGAAGTATTTCAAGAATGTAAGCGATTCAATATCGAACCAGTTGTTACGCTTTATCATTTTGAAAATCCCGTATATTTAGCTGATCATTTCAATGGTTGGGCAGGTAAAGAAACCATTGAATGCTATATGAGATATGTACAAACAGTTATGGAAGCTTATAAAGATTTAGTCAAGTATTGGATTCCAGTTAATGAAATAAATGTTTTGCGTGGCTATGCTAGATTAGGTGTTCGTGATACTTCCGCATCCATTCGCTACCAAGCTTTGCATCATTTGTTTGTTGCAAATGCTAGAGTAAATAAACTTGGAAAGAAAATTAATTCTGAGTTTAAGATCGGTTGTATGTTGGCGTTAAGTGGCATTTATCCACAAGATTGCAAGCCAGAAAATGTTTTTGGAGCTTTGGATTTCAGAAGAAGAGCCTTATTTTTCTCAGACGTTATGATACGTGGCTATTACCCTAGCTATGCAACTAACATGTTAAATGAACTAGGGGCAGAGATTGAAACTACCCAAGAAGAACTTGAACTCATCAAAGCGTATCCTTCTGAGTTTTTAGCATTTAGTTACTATCGAACAACAGTTTATAATACGAATTTACCTCAAAGAGTTGATACAGGCGGGCAATTAGGAGCAAAAAATCCTTATCTTACTCAGTCACCTTGGGGATGGCCGATTGATCCGTTAGGACTAAGATATGTTTTGAATGAATTATATGATCGCTACCAAAAACCATTGTTTATTGTTGAAAATGGTTTAGGTATGGATGATGATGTGACAAGCGAGAATACCGTTGAAGATGATTATAGAATAAAGTATTTAAACGATCATATTAAAGAATTTATGAAGGCTGTTACGTTAGACGGTATAGAGTTAATCGGATATACAGCTTGGGGACCGATTGATTTGATTTCTTCAGGAACTGGTGAAATGGATAAGCGGTATGGTTTTGTATATGTTGATCTAAATAGTCAAGGGGAAGGTTCAATGAAACGAATCAAAAAGAAATCTTTTTATTGGTACAAATCAGTTATTGAATCTAACGGAAAGATGATTAAGTAGGAGGAGAAAAATGAAAGCACAAGAAAAATTCGTTAATGGATTAACTAAATTTGCTGCAATGATGAATAACAATAAATACTTCTCAGTATTGCGTTCCTCGTTTGCACGTTTGTTGCCCATAATTTTAATTGGATCATTCGGAACATTACTCAATACACTTATTTCAAACCCAGAAACAGGTTTGGCCAAATGGTTGCCAGTGTTAGAAAAATTGGCCCCAGCATTTGCAGCATTATCATTTGCTACTATTTCGTTCATGACAATCCCACTCGTATTTCTGATTGGATTGTATATGGGAGAAGCAAGTGGCGTTCCTAAATATCCGTCAGCGATTCTAGCTCTGGTTTCATATATTATGGTTGTTCCAAATGTTGTTGAAATTATTCCTGAAAATGGTAAGGCATTAATGACTGGTGGATTATCAAATTCAGTTCTAGGAGCAGAAGGATTAATCATTGGGTTGATCATCGGTATTTTATCGATTGAGCTTTTCTCAGCTTTGATGAAGATTGAAAAACTTAAAATTAAGATGCCTGATAGCGTTCCTCCAATGATTGCAACATCATTTAATACACTGATTCCTTCATTCATAGTTGCGTTAGTATTTTCTATTGGTGGAGAAATTTTCCATATTTTAACAGGGCAATACATCAACCAATTTATTTACACCGTTGTACAAACTCCTTTGCAAAATGTTATGCAAACAAATTTTGGCATTGTCATTTTAGTGATTATCTCGCAGCTGTTATGGTTTGTTGGTATGCATGGAGGACAAGCAATCAGTGCTATTCGAAATCCAATATTTGTTGCTGGCTTAGCAGCAAATATTGATGCTGTCTCCAAGGGAATAACACCAGATCAACCACTCACTTTTGGCTTTTGGCGATGTTTTGTCGCAGTTGGTGGAGCAGGGTATGTCTTGTCACTTATTGTAGCTATTTTCATTGCTTCAAAACGTGAAGATCATAAGGCGATTGCCAAATTAGGATTATTACCAGCGATTCTAGGAATAAGCGAACCAGTTGTATTTGGGTTACCATTAGTAATGAATGTCATTTTTATCATTCCATTTGTATTGAACTCAGCAATCGCATCATTAATAGCTATGTTTGCAATGAATATTGGCTTCCTAACACCGAATGCAGTAGATGTTCCATTTGGTATTCCGATTCTCTTTAATGCTTTTGTCAGTTATGGATGGCAAGGTGTAGTAATCCAAGCAATTTGCTTAATAGTTACTGTATTTACCTGGCTACCTTTTGTATTAATCTCAAATAAAGAAAAAGAAACAATCAGTTAATTGATAGTCAAAAAAAATTATGAAAAAAATCAACGAATAATCGCTACGCTTTACAATGATGCACAGTGCAAAGTACTTGCGTTGCCATCTAAGCGAACAGTAGTGAAAGTAAAAAAGTTTCTTAAAACGGATAAAATCAAGAATTGCATCAATTATGTTAGTAAATTTTGACTAAAAGTTTAAAGCATTCTCCTGGTATAAAGGGTTAATGCAAGGTGTTTTTTATCAGCAACTCACCAAGAAATAGAAAATATGCTTTTTTTACCAATTCCATGCTATATAGGTTTTCCAAAGGGGAAACATAGGATTGTTAAACAAGCATCAATCAGAAAGAAGATGCACTAGTGTATCTTCTTTCTTTCTGCCTTACGTAGTAATAATTCAATGGAAACATGCAGGTTTCTTCGATAGAACAGCATATAGAAAATCGGAAGTGGATGAAGTTATCAAATTTAGGAGTTAGTAAGAAAGATATGCTTCAAATTGTTAGTTTCACGGTCATGGGTACAACGCTCAGGGCTGAATAAAATAGAAATATTCAGTTAAAAAATATTTCTATTTAATATCTAGTAAAGTCAAATCTGATTTTTCTTTTATATATTTACGAACTTCATTTAAAAATAATTGCGCATTTTTTCTTGTTCCAGGCTTAGGAAATTTATGTGCTAAAACATACGCAGTTCGTTTTGGTGGTGGTGCCGAAAGAAAAGTATAATTCAACTGATCATTTTTTTTCAAAAAATTTTGAGCAATCGATACAGGGACAATTGTCCAATCTTCTTTTTTTTCTAAAAAGTTATAGATCATTGCAGCGGTACCAACGACCACTTTTTTTCTTCCAGCATACGGAAAGTAATATTTATGCCATAGATTGAAAGCTTCACTCCAAAAGGCATATACTTCATGTTCTGTTTTCAGAAATTCTTTTTCTTTTGTTTTAGCAAATAGTGAGTCCTTATGGAATACTAAGACCATTTCCTCCTCATAGAGTGGAAATGAAATAACATTGGGTGAATCATGGAGGACAAAAACGAAACCGATATCCATCTTTTGAGTTTCTATTTGCTGATGAATTTCTGTAGCGTGTTCAGTTTGTAGAGTTAAAAAAATAGTTGAATACTTTTTAATGAATGTTTTGTAGATATCTTCAAATACAAAAGAGCTAATTAAATCAGAAGCACTTATCCGCAGTTCTTGATAGGTTTGTCGTTCTTTCAGTTTTTTTGCATCCGCCCAAAGTGCAGCCCATTGCTGCGCAATTGGTAGAAAGCTTTCTCCCTCCGCTGTTAAAGCAGTCTTGCGGACACCTTTTTGACGTTCCAATAAGGTAACGCCTAATTTTCTTTCTAGGTTCATGATTCTCGTACTGGCAGTGCCATTGCCAATGTACAAATGCTCAGCAGCTCTTAAAACATTTCCATATTCAACAACAGCCAAAAAAGTTTCGATTTCTTATCGAGCATGGGACAAAAGTAAGAAACACTTTTGTCTCATTCTTTAAAAACGAATAAACGGTGGGAGCAGAAGCAACTCCTTCGGCTTATTTCTCGGAGTTAAACACTTCTGTCCCAGCTTCTTTTTTCTTACTCTTTATTTTATAGAAAAGTTTTTCATAGGCGATTTTTCTGCTCCTTATATTACGGATGCTATGCTAGGTTTTCCTAAAAATCATGAAGATAGAATTTTTCTATTGTATTATTTCATGAAAGGACTATCGAAATATTTCCTTAATAAATTATCGGTAAAAGTGAGGAGTGTCATTGGTAGTAACAGCCCTTTCCAACCATAATAATTCATGGAGAGTGGGACAGATAGTACTGTGATACAACCCACAATCGTTATAATAAGTATACGAATAATTGCTTTTTTTCTATAGATTTCATAAATCACCTCCGAATACTTCTGTTATGTTGCACTCTTAAAACTGCCAAAGTTTCTGTATGTATGCTACGTAAATAGGTGTAATAGCCTAGATATGTGGCCTATTAATGTGCCATCACTAAATAAAACAGTTAGAATTTGCTAAAAATTTGTAATTCAACCTTGAACTCTTTCATTATTGTACTACAAATTTATCTCATAAATAAAGGAATTTCTTTAGCTGAGGATGTCTTGAATCTGTATGTATTTAGGCAAATACATTCTGATAAATGGAGGATATGAGATGGAAGCTGCTTACTCCGTTAGTAGAAAGAATGAGCGACGTCAAACTATATCCGTTCAATTTTTTAAATTTAATTTTTTGTAAATCACTAGTATGCATTGCAATCTAGTGGAGGATGCGGTACACTAATTCCAACTAATATGTAAAGCAATATAGTTGCTATAAGGTAGGTGAGAAGATGTCATTTAGTAATAGGTCGTCACAAATGCTAAAAGGTATTCTTTCTGGTTGTATTCTTGTTCTACTGAGCCAGGAAGCATTATATGGATATACATTGAGTTTAGAATTAGAAAAAATCGGTTTTGATCAAATTCCTAAAGGGACCATCTATCCTTTGTTACTTAATTTAGAAAAAAAGGGGCTGATCACAGGTCAAAGAGTACCTTCTCCTGATGGACCTAGTCGGAAATATTACAGCCTTACTGAACAAGGTCAAATTGAAAAGAAACTGTTTATAGAAGAATGGTCTCAACTTAAAAATAATGTAGAGACACTGCTAAAAGAGGAGCATGAGAAAGGGTGATTAATGGTGAAAACGGATGAACTGATCCAAAAAAATAGAGAACTTCAAAAACAATTAAACTCTGAGAATGAAAGTTATTACAGTGATTTAGTCATTTATTTAAGAGCAAAGGGTACGTTCAAAAATGACTGGATTATCGAAGAAAAAGCGTTAGAGATTTTACAAGACATTTTGGATTCGCAGCAAGAAGGTATAAGCGCAGAAGAGTATTTTGGGAAAAAACCACAGGAATTTGCAGATGAAATAGTAAAAACTGCTCCAGTAAGTTTTTTAGGCTTATTGAAATTGGTGTTCGTTGCACTAGGAGTATACAGCATGTTCATGCTTTTCATTGATCTGATCCTACCAAGTCGGTCCTTTGATTTTGGAACCTTTGCAGTGGTAGCAGTTTATACACTCGTGGCTGCATTACTTTTATTTTGGTTCATTGGAACAACTGTTTATTCAAAGAAAAAAAAGCTTTCAAATGCTATGACCACTTTGTTATATGTCGTACTTTTAGCTGGTGGCGTAGCCTTATCGACTTTTATCAAGACACCTTATCAGGTCAAGTTGGTTGGAATTTGGGGAATCGTAGTTATACTGACTCTACTTTTAGTAATAGCCATTCTATTTTTTAGACAGGATAAAGAGGATAAAAAAACTTGGGCTCCATTTATACCTGTGATCCTCACGTGTGCTGTGATTGGAATAGTCTCTCGTATCACTATTTTTTCTCCTTTTTTCGAAACAAGGACTGGTAAGTACACGATTGCAGGTGTACTGATACTTTCTGTCATTATCCAATACGTAATCATATACTTCTATACGAAGAAACTAAAAAGTAAAACCAACTAGAAAATATAAAGAGAAATATCCTTATGAAATTAATAAGGAGTATCTAAAGCTGACAAATCCAAGCGTTGTTTGTCAGCTTTTTTGTATCATAGAGTAACGCTCCGTTTAGCTAGTAGATTAATTAAGCTTTTGATTTTATCAAGAATATAAAAGTATGACAATCGAGACAAGAAATGAAGAATAGCGGCAACAGGGTATTTCATGAAATCAAAAAATTTTATACTTAAATAATAAAGCATAATGTCTACCTATTTTAAGCCTTGTAAAAAAAATCATTTAGGCGTAGGGTAGTTCCATGACTAGGAAACTAGCACAACTAGATGAAATCAGAAAAAAGCTTTAGCTGAGCTTACTCGATTAGAAATAGTAAACGAACAAATCATTCGATTCTTCATTTTCCATTGTGAGATAATTTAGAGGAATAATCGAGTATTCCACAGTTTAATGGCTTCTTTCTGGATAGCTTTTTTCGGCATCGAATCTGTTAGGATCTTTGAAAAATCAGCAATGATCAAATCTAAATGTTAGGGGAAATGTACGAATGAAAGCTCTTTTTTTTAATGGATTTGGTAATTCTGACGTTCTAAAATATGGAGAATTACCTGATCCAGTGATAAGCAGCAGTGAATTGCTAGTGGAAATGGATTATATTGGGTTAAATTATGCAGATGTTTATCGAAGGAAAGGAAACTACCACATAGAAGAGCGTTCTCCTTATATCAATGGCTATGAAGGGATTGGGACAGTTATTGCTTTAGGTTCAACTGTTGCTGATTTCAAACTTGGGGATAAGGTGTTTTTTGTGGACGTTCCGTTTTCGAATGCAAGTTTAGTAGCGGTCCCAGAAGCAAATGCAATAAAGGTCCCGAATGACATGGACCCTAAGTTAGTAGCTAGTATTGGTTTGCAAGGATTGACTGCTGATTTTCTAGCACATGATCTTGGTGATGATACTAGAGGCAGTGATGTGTTTGTCCATGGCATAAGTGGAGGGGTAGGACAAATTTTATCCCAGATGTTAACTGCAGATGGTCTGAATGTATATGGCGTTACTTCATCTGGTGAAAAACGACAACTTGCGCTGAAACAAGGAGCAAAAAAAGTTTTTTTAAGAAGTTCGAATTGGCAGATGGATTACTTATCTTCATTCGATACTGTTTACGATGGCATCGGGATTACCTTGCTAGATAGTATAAGTATACTTAAAAATAGAGGAAAAGTAGTCTTCTTTGGAATGGCTGGAGGAACGCCACCTACTGTGGATCTGGTTGAATTATTATCACAATCAAAGAGTATTTTGACAGGAGATCTGTGGGATTATTTAACAAGTTCTGAAGAACGTAATCAAAGATCTAGTAGACTTTTTGACTATTTCAGAAAAGAGAAGATAACTATCAGTGAACCAACGATTTTTTCTTTGGCCAACGGTAAGGAAGCCCATGAGTTTCTAGAATCAGGTAAAAGTGTGGGGAAAATTCTTTTAAAACCATAAATTTTTTTGATTCTGGTTCAACGATTGATTTATGTATCAATGCGGCTCTATTTGAAATGTTTTTATGCTTCAATGAACTTTTTTTAGCATACTACTTATTTAGAGGAAAATAGTAGAAACAATTGGCTATAAGGACAAAAAGGTGGGGTATTGGATGAAGATATTGGTAATTGGTGCTTTTGGAACGATTGGAAAAGAAGTTGTCAAACTGTTTGAGGAATATGGATACCATGTGATCACAGCTAGTAGACACCAGGGGGATGTGATAGTCGATATTGCTTCACCGAAAAGTATAAAAGAGATGTTTGAGAACATTGGCAAAGTAGATGCAATCGTAAATGTTGCGGGTGAAGTGAAGGTAGTTCCAATTGAACAAATGACAATAGAAGATAATAGAGTAGCTATTGATAGTAAACTATTGGGCCAAATAAATTTAGTTCTAATTGGGCATAAGTATCTAGAAGACAACGGGAGTATTACGCTTACAACTGGAGTAACAAAAGATGATACTATAATCGGTGGGGCTTCGGGAGCTATGGCAAATGGTGGGATAGCATCATTTGTAAAATCAGCGGCAAATGATTTCAGTCGTGGTATTAGGGTAAATTGTGTAAGTCCAACTATCGTAGAGGAATCATTTGAAGCATACAAAGAAACCTATGCTGGATTTTCAACCATTCCTGCTAAAACTGCAGCCAAAGGATATCTAAAGAGTGTGAGTACGAATCAAACTGGTCAAGAATTTCAAATTTACAGATAAAAATTGAAGAAAAAAAACTGAGAATCCGTAATGCATACTCCATAAAAAACTTGGGAAAATAGTACGCTTACTCTCAGAGACTCAGGAAAATTATTTTGCGAAAGTTTGCTGATTTTTGATTTATCCTTAGAGAAGTTCTTTTCGTTTCCATCATTTATCTAGATTTGGAATATGGAGGAAACGTGATTTTTTACTTTTGAAGCGAAAAATTATCAGTTTGACATATAATGGGATGGGTTCATTTTTTCTCCTTCTAAATATGAATAAAGGAGCGTGGGACAAAAGTAAGAAACACTGTTGTCCCATACTTTAAAAACGAATAAACGGCGGGAGCAGAAGCAACTCCTTCGGAAATAAGCCGAAATTCACAAAAATTTGAAAAGCAATTTTCGTTCATTTCTTCTTATTTCTCGGAGTTGAACACTTCTGTCCCGGCCTCCTCGTTTGAGATTATAGGCAAGGTGATCAAGGTAATGGGTTTAGAAATGTTCATATAATGAAGAAGAGAATTTACAAAGTTGCTTTTTTAACTGGAATTTGGATTTCTGTTAACCAGTCGGATTCGCTTTCTTTATTCCAAATACCATCAATATAATTTTCACGAAATGCGTCGATGATTTCATACCCATTTGCTTCTGCAAATCGCATAGCAGCAGCGTAGGCGTTCGGAAGTGTTTGATAGGGTCCTTTGTGCATCGTGCAGATTGCTTCAGGAACTTCGGCGATCGTTTTGAAGGTCAGTCCATCAGCACTCTCATTCATTTGCGTAACAGCTTCACAAATTTCGACATCAATTGCTTCTTCTTTGTATTCATTATCATGGTAGATCGTAAAACAGTATTCTGGAATCGCACAGACACAGCCCACTTTTTCCATTCTCATCCCCATCTCAGGCATGATAGTAAAAAGCGCATTATGATTGGGAATGATTGTACGTGTTGATGCCACGATCACTTCAGGAAGCTGCTTGACTACCATGTGGTAATTGGTTTCTTCTTGCTGCATGTAGCCTTCAATCTGCGAAAGCATAGTCATCCGTTCGGCAATCTCCGCTAATAATTGTTGCTTTTTTCGCTGCAAGATATGCTGTTCGCTTTCTCCATCTTGTACACGTTTGAGTTCTTCGATACTATAGCCGATATTTCGTAAGGCCATTATGCGATGTAGTGGGGCTAATTGACTCGAAGTATAATAGCGGTAGCCATTATCGGGATCAATGAAGCGGGGGTGTAAGAGCCCCACTTCATCGTAGTAACGTAATGTTTTGATCGTGATTTGATTCATTTTAGAAAACATTCCGATGCGATAAAGAGTTTCTTCGATTTTTTCATGTTCTTGTACCATAATGATCCTCCTAGTAGTGTTTATTCCCAACGGAAGAATTTAGCGGCTAAACCAAATCCTAGAATGGTGATGCAGAGTAATAGAATGACAATGAATTGTGGGTTTCCGACTGATTGTCCTAAACTGACACTTTTCAATAATTTTATTCCTTGAGTCAATGGTAGAAACGTAGCTACTTTCTGTATGCCATCTGGAAAGAGTTCAAATGGAATCACTGCTCCTGATAGAAAAAGCATGGGAAAATAAACAGCGCTACATACTAAATTAGCAATTTTGATATTTTTACATAAGCTAGCGATTAATAATCCTAAACTGTACATGGCACTCATGACTAAAAAATAACTGGCGATCAAAATGCCCCAGTTTCCCTGCATATGGTAGTCAAGAAAAACAATTGAGACAAAGATGATCAGTACAGCTGAAATGATAGATGTGATAGCAGCAACGACCATTTGTGCAGCAATCAAGTGTACAGGAGAAGCTGGAGTGACAAAAAAGTGTTTCAAAATCTTTTTATCACGGTAATCGCAGATCGTTAAAGGAATGCCCATGAAAGCAGTAGCACAGATACCGACAACTAATAGGGCGCTAAAGCTACTGTCCAAAAAAGTATAAGAAGCATTGCCAGCTTGGTTGTTACCAGCGATCATGGTTGTCAAGAGCAATACGCCAAGAGGCATCGCGATACCAAAAAGAATGCCATCAATGGAACGAATGGCTAATCGTCCTTCGATCTTCGCTAAACGAATCACTTTAGTCATGGTCTTCCTCCTTTACATACCAGAGATAGGCATCTTCCAAATTATTCTGCGCACTTTCCGTCAATAATTGTGCCACGGTGCCTTCCACGATGATTTGCCCAGCTTTGATTAGGCAGATACGGTCGCACAGAAGTTCTGCTTCTTCCATATAATGAGTCGTTAAAAAGATAGTTAAATTTGTCTCTTTCAGGCGAAGTAACGTCTGCCAAACACTTCTCCGTGCTTCAGTATCTAATCCAGTCGTCAATTCATCTAAAAAAATGATTTCAGGATCTGGGATCAGTGCTAAAACGATGGATAATTTTTGTTTTTCACCGCCAGAAAGTTTTTCAACGAACTGCTTTTCAAATTTTTCTAATTTGAAGAGCTGCAACAATTCGGAATAATCCCGCGGTTGTTTGTACAAGCTTGATATCTCATCACATAATTCGCCTACTTTGATATTTGTTTGATAACTGGAGGATTGAAGTTGGACCCCAACCTTTTCAAATAATTTCCGACGAGACTTTCGAGGATCTTGACCAAGTATGTGGGTAGAACCGTGGTCAGGTTGCTTGATACCTAGGATGGTTTCAATAGTGGTTGTTTCCCCAGCGCCATTTGGACCTAATAAACCGAATACTTCTCCTTTATTGACTGCTAAAGATAAATGGTCAATGATCTTTCTGCCGCCAAGAGTCATTGTTAAATCTTTGGCCTCAATCACTTTATTCATGATGATCCGCTCCTTTCATTAACAGAATACTGTCTCCTGTTAAGGGAGAGTCAACAGATAATCAATCATTCTCTGGAATCATCAGTCAATAATTGAAGAAAAACTTACAGAGAGTGTTTCAAATATAGGTTTATATCTTTTTTACTGAAAAATACTTTCTTTATTTATAATAGCAAAACTTGATGGATTGCTCTTTAAATAAGTAAAGTTTTTTTGATTGCTTTGGCGACCTGCACCTTTAGAAAGGCACAAAGTTCCTTAATGATAAAAGTAAATTCTTCAATTTTTTTAGCTATCTATGAATAGTAGAAACTAGAGTCCTCGTTGTTGAAAACCTACGCTTTAAGCAAAAAATTTATGGGTGATCTTTAAACTTTGAAGAGAAGAAAGAGGGGCAGATCAATATCAAAAAAATATCGATGTAAGAATCAGTGATCTAGATATCTTAGAGCTAGAAAGAGGAATACAAAGAGAGATACATGGCTGTTACTGTACTGAATAACAACAGTTTTAGATGTGAGGAGCTGTTCGAAGAGGATACTAAATTGAATGGATGTATCATTAATGTTTATAAATGGAAAAAAGCGAGAGCGAACTACCACCGAATAATCGTATAAATATCGGACTTGAGTCAGAAACTCCTAATTTATACGATTATTTTCGGATAGTAACACTTGAAAATTTGTATGGAACAGAGTGATTTTTTGAAACATGATTTTTTCTTATAAGTCTTCTAACTATCCTAACTATCCAGTGATTTACATCAGAGGAAACAGTCGATCTAAGGTCACGAGAACGCCATCTTGGTCGTTTGAAGGACAAACTTCGTCTGCTACTGTTTTTACAGCATCTGGAGCATTATCCATGGCATAACCTCGCCCACAATAAGCTAGCATCTCTAAATCATTTCCACCATCACCAAAGGCGACACATTGTTCGGGTGTAATCCCCCAACGTTGCACTAATTTTTCTAATCCAGCAGCTTTATGGCAACCTGGGACAATCAAGTCTACAGATCCATGACCACTACTAGTAGGAACGAGCGATCCGGCTAATTTTTCCCGGAATAAGTCGCAATAATACTCTGTTTTTTCTACGGGAACAGTAGGGGCAAATTTTAGAATCTGATCTTCGACTTGAGAAAAATCATCTACCCATGTCAATTTATGATAATAAATGTTGGTTAACTCAAAAAACTCTTTACTTACAGTCCCTCGCTCGCAATAAGCGCTGTTACGGCCACACATCACATTTTGTATTTCTGGGTTGTTTTTACACAGTTCGAGCACAGATTGAATGGATTCTTTAGGGATATCGGCGGAAAAGATAAATGTATCTTTATCTTTGACTAAAGCACCATTCTCGGCAACAAAACTCATCTCGTTATGGTGATCGGGAAAAAGAGAACGCAATTGGTAATACTGATTGCCACTTGCCACAACAAATGCACAGCCGACCTCTTTCATTCTAGAAAAAATGGCATTAAATCTGTGGATGTCATAAGTATAATCACTTCTAGCAAATGTTCCGTCCATATCTACAGCAACTAACTTGATATTGTGGGGATTCATATTCATTTTATACACTCCAGTCTTTTTATCAGATACATGATAGATAATTGTAACGCTTCCATAAAATATTCTAACATGTATATACAAATCTGGCTATATTTTTCCAAAAATGATTAAATAAGATTGTGACGAATCGAATAGTGTATGCTCTGTTATCTTTCATTTAGGAGTAAAATCCTACATTTTGAGAAAAAAGAAAAAATAAAGAAACTTTTTTAGGTATAATAAAGTGTATGGAGATATGTTCTGATAGAAAAAGTGTGGTGCCTTATGTAGGAAATGAACCTAATCGCAAAGTATCTAGTGGATCGTGCACTGTAGTTTCACATGGCTTCTGATGACTATTCTCAGGAGTAAGGCTTGTCGAAGAAAGGAGAGAGTATCTTTGAATGAACATGTCAAAAATAGAATAGAATCATTTCGTTCACTTATTGAGGGGCTTGAGCAAGAACAACTAACTGCTGATAGTTGTAGTCAGCTATTTATTGCTATTGGGGAGCTTCGGGGTCATATCAACGGCAGAGAGATCAAACCATTTATCCATCTCATCATCTCATTACTTCAACAAGATGGAGTCGTTTTTTTCAAAAAAGACCATTTAGTGTATACGAACAAACAAGCAAGCTGTTTTTCAAAATATGCCAATGGAGATGAATTTGCTGTTTATCGAGCTAGATTTGATGATCGAATCTTTGACTTACATACGATTGCGTCATTGTTACTGACTTATAGCAATCTTTTACCAAACTCATTCGCGCACCCATTTATCTTAGCAATACCCCACATGATTTTTAAAAAGCACGTAATTTTAGATAAAACTAAGATCGATTACGAAGAATTGCGATTTAAACATCTTGCACATATGAAAACCGCATTGAATGACATGATTGGTGAACATACTATCTTTACCAGACAGACAATTTAAAATCGAACATCATCAAAGCCACCGTTGATACAACAAAGTAATCTTTTTATCCATAACGATCCTTATTGATCCTAGTGAAGGACAAGGAGTCGATTAAAAAAGCGACAGGACATTTTGTAAGACAGATGTTCATCGCTTTTTTAGTATGTACAAAAATAGAGAAATCTGTTTTTTCAAGTTATTGTAAAAGACCTTTACTAAATTTAGGGGATCATTAAACTAAGAAACTGTTTGATGATTCAGTACTATATATAAAATGGGATATCAATTAAGAATTTTTTTGTTAACAATGGTTTACTTTTGCATTTAGAGGTCTGACATATAGGACTATTTCTACTAGTGGAAGAACTGGATAACATTCGTTTCAATAAAATATTTCTATTACAATTAGTAAGTAAAAGGTATAAAATATGATTTAATTAGAGCAACAGAAAGGAGAATGTAAAATGAAAGAATTGATGACGAAGAAAATGAACAAAATAGGTATCCTTGTAGCTATCCTTGGCTTAACGATCGGGTATGCTATCTTAACAATAGGCGTACCTATCATCGAGAGCGTTTCACTAGCAGCTGGAGGATTTATAGGATTATATAGTCTTTTTGGAATGGAAGGCTTGAAAGCGGGGTTCAAGAAACCCAAAAAAGGAATAGTTACTTTTCTAGTTAGCTATGTTTGTGCGGTTGTTTTAAGTTTAGTAATGTCGTCTGTTGTAAAAAATATCTTACACGCGTCAACTGCAGCCAATGAAGTTACAGATCACTTATCCGCGACCTTCATCATTGAAACCTTGCCCATGCTATTAGGAGAAGAACTTTTGGCAATCGTTATCTTAGTTATTGTGGCAAACTTACTTGGTGGGACGAGGAAAGCAATAGTAGCTGGGATTTTTGTTTCTTCTGTGATATTCGGATTATTGCATTTACCGACTTATCAATGGAATCTATTGCAATGCCTTTTAATCATTGGTGTAGGAAGGATTCCTTTTACAGTGGCAACTTTAAAGAGTGATTCGATATGGGCTGGTTATTTTGTCCATGTTGCATATGATTGGATAGCATTCATTGTTATTCTACTTTCAATGAAATGATTTTTTGACCACAGATCAATTGATAATTTTAGCAAGAAAACCAGTTTTTTAAGGAAGAGTAGTGATAGAAAAGCCAAACGATCAAGGAATTTGACTACTGTGTGTTACAATTGGGAGCAATCTTTGATTTAGCTAGACGAGCCCACTTATAAGAACGGAGGAATTCTATGAATTTTGGTCCAAAGATCAGAGAAATTCGAATAAGTAAAGGATACTCCCAAAAAGCAATCTATCAGGACATCATCTCTAAATCGTATGCTATAGAATTTGAAAAAGGAAAACATAGTATAGCGACGACCCTTTTGATTGAGATATTAGATCGTTTGTCAATGGATATAGATGAATTTCTGTTTATAGACAAGGGATATCTTTTAAATGATTATTCTGCTTACATCTATAAATTATCAAAGTATTCTAATACACATGATCTAAAATCTTTGTATGAACTTTTAAAAAAATATGCTGATAAAACTAGAGTGATTGATCAGTTACGATTTGCAGAAATAAGATGTCGTATACAGGCAATCGAGAATTTTAATCGAACAGGAAGGCTTGATGGTTCAGCAACAATCGAAGAAGATCGCGAAACGATTCAAAACTATCTAGTGGAAATTGAAACCTGGACATTAAGAGAGATCCAGTTTTTTGGAAACACGATTGAGTTTTTGGATTTTGAGCAACATTTTCCTTTATTTCGTAACCTATCCAAATCTTTTCCTTTGTATGTTGAATACGACAAGGGCCGAGAGATATTTTGTGCGATGCTAGTAAACTTAATTACTCAAGCTATCCGCCATGGCTATTTTGATTATGCAGAAGTCTTGACCTATCAATTACACCTACTTAGTTCAGACTATAAAGAATTTTTCCATCGATTATTAACAAAATATTTTGACAATATCTTATCCTTAAAAAGGAACAACAGGGATGGTCAAGCCATTGAGAATTGTAACATAATCTTAGATTTACTTATTGAACTGGGACATTCTTCGATTGTTGGTGAACTTAAAGTGTTGAGTACGGATGTTGTAGTTTCTAAATGAGAGGCACATTTGTAAAAATAGAGATCGAGACAAAAGTCGTTTAGTTTTGAGAAATTGAAGAGAAAAACGAGCAATACGCTTTTTGTATTGTTCGTTTTTTTTTTTTTGAAATTTCCGAAAAACCTGACTTTTGGACGCCTTTTATTCGAGAGTCTGTACCAAACTTGATTTTTAGATTTGTCCAACATTTGTACAGTCGATTCAAATAGATTGAAAAAGTTGATCAAGCCAATTCAATGAAAAGCCGGATCATCTAAACGAGTTTACACTTCGTATAAGATGATCCGGTCTATTTTCTGAAAACTAGCTTTGCATCACTATTTTTTTTGCTCAACTTTTTTAAGCAAATCAACTTATCCTGCCTAGAGTTTGGCTATCTAGGAGTCCATATAATTGGTGACTCAAACATACAGGCGAATGATTGCAAGCGAAATGATCCCAATGATCACGATCACGAGTAGGCTTTTAGAAAGTATCGCAGCGAGGATCGTAGGGACAGAAGCAAGTAGATTTTCCATATTTATTTGAGGTAAATGACCTAAATCTTGGATAAAGAGACTATTGAACCATAATGCAGACATGATCACAATAGGAACAAAACCCAAATATTCCAACAATGGAGCAGGCAAGTCAAATTTTTTTAATAAGGCAAAAGGAACAGCTCTTGATAACCAAGTAGCAATTCCACAGCCGACAATCGTCAGTAATGTAAAATCAAAAGAAGGCATGTTTAATTATCACTCCAAATCCGCAACCAAGTAAGGTCACAATTACTATCAATAAATTACTTGGAATAACGATCAAACCAAGATAAACGAGAATCAATGTAAACAAAATAACTAATAATTGCAGTAAGCGATGAAGGGAACGGTCACTGATGACTTGTAGATAGAGTAGGCCAATAAACATCGCAACGATTGCAAAGTCTAGTCCATATTTATTTGGATCAGTAATCAGATTACCAATGACTGAACCGACAAATGTAGAGATTACCCAAGTGAGATATGCTATCCAGTTTGCAGTATTCATCCATGAAAAATTCAATTTTCCACCTGTATGATTCAATTTATTCATTCCTAAAGCAAAACTTTCATCTGTTAATAAAGTACCAAGGAACAGATTTTTAGCAAGTGATTCTTTTTTAAAGAAAGGCGCTAAAGTCATACTCATCAAGATCATGCGCGCATTTACTAAAAAAGTTGAAAAAATAATCGACAGGATCGGGCTGTGAGAAACTAGCATGGTGACAGTAATGAACTGTGCAGACCCTGCATAGATCAACAAAGACATGAGGGTTACGACAAAAGGTGAAAAACCCGCTGCCTTTCCGACGATACCAAAAGCAATGCCGATTCCAATGTAGCCGAAAACTGTAGGTAGAGTATCAGTAATGGCTGTACGTTGATTAAGGTTACCATTCAAATTGTTTTTCTCCTTTCAAATAAATAATTGTTATTACTATATTCTTGTAAGATAGGGTAAGTCAACCATAATTTGTCTTTTTTTAGGGACAACAATGAAAAAATAGTGGGAAATTCAGTGTAAGTTACTATACGATCACGCAAAAAACATTGACTTAGAGTATACTCTAATTAGTAGGCTTAAACGAGGTCAATAAGAGAGAAAATGAGTCATGGAGGGGACAAATGGAAATTCGTTTATTGAAATATTTTTATACGATTGCGCAGGAGGAAACAATTTCGCAAGCAGCGGAAGTTCTGCATCTCACGCAGCCAACATTGAGTCGGCAATTACGAGAACTAGAAGAAGAATTAGGAACAGAATTATTTATTCGTGAAAAACGCAAGATGGTCTTAACTGAGGCGGGGCGCTTTTTAAAAGATCGTGCAGAAGAAATATTGGATTTGACAGAACAGACACAGCGCGAATTCAAAAATCGGAAACATCAATTATTCAGTGGTCATTTCTCGATTGGGTGCGTTGAAGCAGATAATTCGGATACTTTAGCTATGATGCTAGAAGAACTTCTCAGCGATTATCCCGAAGTCCATTTCGATCTGTATAGTGGAACTGGGGATGAGATAACTGATCGTTTAGATAAGGGATTATTGGATTTAGCGATCTTGCTTGAGCCAGTTTCAACAGAAAAATATGAAACGATTGTTTTGCCAAGAAAAGAAAAATGGGGTCTTTTAGTTTCAACAGATTCTTTTTTAGCGCAAAAAGAAGTGCTCACAAAAAATGAACTACAAGGCGTACCATTACTCATTTCCAAGAGACCGGAAGTTCAAGAATTGTTAAGTCGCTTTATGGAAAAAGATGTAACAGATTTAACGATCATCGGTACGTTTAATTTGATTTTCAACATCTTCTCATTAGTTGAAAATAATGTTGGTTCAGCATTTGTGATCGAAGGTGCCATCACTGGCCGAGAGGTAGATACGTTAAAATTTCTGCCTTTGTCACCAACGATTGAAACAAATTGCGTACTTGTATGGAAAAAGAAACGCTCCCTTTCGCCAGTTGTAAAGGAATTGATCCACCGTTTCAGTACTGCGTTTTCAAATTAAAAAATACTCACATCTATGCTTAGTAAGCATGCATATTTCGGTAGCTAGGTATTATACATTTTTAGTTTCCGCCAGTAGAATGAAAAACGAGAGAAGGTGGAAGAATGGCCGCTATCGTTTATTTTTCAAGAGCAGAAGAGAACTTGATCAATGGTACCCATCAGTTGCTTACTAAAGGGAACACCCAGATAGTAGCTGAGAAAATCGCACTAAAAGTGAATGGGCAAATCTATGGAGTAGAAACGATCGATCCTTACCCAAGTAGCTATCCAGAGGCAGTAGCAAAGGCAAAACTAGAAAAAGAAAAAAGCATATTGCCTCGTATCAAAGCAATCCCATCTGGTATTCTCACAGAATCCATCATATTTTTAGGCTATCCGAATTGGTGGGGCTGTTATCCGCAAGCAGTCGCGAGTTTCTTAGCTACTACGTCAACCAAGAAGAAGACAATCTATCCTTTTTGTACACATGAAGGTTCTTCATTCGGCCATAGTCTGGATCAACTCCGTCAAGCATGTCCTGAAGCAATGATCAAAACAGGCTTAGCCATTCGCGGTTCTCGTGTCAGCAAGGCAGACCAAGCAATTGACAATTGGCTAAAGTATGCTTATTTTCAATAAAGATCGACAGAACTGTTCAAAAAAATCGATGGAACCGTAAAGTAAAAAGACACTTTTTTTGTAGTTATTTAAATTATAAAAAAGGCGTCTTTTTTCTACTTTTGTAAGTGAAACGTTTCGATAGTTATCTTTAAATAAGCGAATAATCGTCAACTTTCAGTAAAAATTACAATAATTTATATAAAAATAAATTAAGATATAATCCTTTGAATTTGCCGTTATTTAAGCAAAAAACCTTTTTGTAAGGGTTTACAAACAAAAGACAAAAGCTTATAATCATTTTTGTAGAAACGTTTCACTAAAAAGAAAGGAAAACGTGTATGAAGAAACTTAAAAAGTTTTATGACCAGCGGCAACTACATTGGATGGTACTTCCAGGTGTAGCATTTATGATTGTCTTTAACTATATTCCGATTTATGGCATCATTATTGCTTTTAAGAATTATACGATCGTTGATACGATGTCATCGGCTCCTTGGGTCGGTCTGGATAACTTTAAAATCATTATGGAAGATAGTTTTTTCTGGGAAGCTGTTCGTAACACACTGGCAATTAGTTTAATGAAATTATTACTTGGATTTGCTATTCCTATCATTTTAGCAATAATGATTTTTGAAATGCAAGACGGACGGCTGAAAAAAGTTATCCAAACGGTTTCTTACATTCCTCACTTTTTTTCTTGGATCGTATTGGGAGGTATGATGATCTCCTGGCTTTCCACTAACGGTTTTATCAATCAGGTACTGATGGCTTTGGGATTGATGGATCAAGGAGTCAATCATTTACTTGACCCTGATAAATATTGGTGGATCGCTGTACTTTCAGATATTTGGAAGGAAGTTGGATGGGGAACAATTTTATACTTAGCGGGAATGTCACGGATTGATCCAACTTTTTATGAAGCAGCTAGAATCGACGGGGCTTCAAAACTTACACAAATTCGAACCATCACTCTTCCTTTATTGACACCCATAATCTCTTTGAATCTGATTTTGAATGTCAGTGGTTTACTGGGGTCGAACTTAGATCAAACACTCGTATTGATGAATGCTCAAAATCAAAATAAATCAGAAGTAATCAACTCCTTTGTCTATCGTATGGGGTTGACTCAAGGAAATTTTTCTTACGCAACAGCAGTTGGTTTAGGAATATCTGTTATCTCGATTATATTGTTGATCCTCACTGATCGAATGACAAGAAAAATGAATAATGGCAGATCAGTCATTTTATAAGGAGGGAGTTAACTATTGATAAGAAGAAAAACACAGGAAAATAAATGGTTCTATGTTTTTAACACATTGATCTTGGTGCTATTTTCATTATTGATTATTGTGCCCATCTGGAATATTCTTGTTTCTTCGGTTTCTTCTAGTTCAGGTTTGGCAAGTGAAGGACTAGTTCTATGGCCCAAAGGATTTACGATCGAAAATTATCGAAAGGTACTTTCAGATAGTAGTATCCCAAGAGCTTTCCTGATATCCGTTTTAAAGACAGTCATTGGCGCAGCTACACATACCTTGTTTTGCGCAGTAGTGGCTTATGGTTTAAGTAAATCACGTCTTTTAGGACGGAACATCTATACAACGATGGGTGTAATCACTATGTATTTTGGAGGTGGAATGATCCCTACTTATTTATTGATCAAATCACTCGGTTTACTGGATTCTTTTTGGGTCTATATTATTCCTGCTTTATTCAGCTATTACGATGTGGTGATCTTAATGAACTTTTTCCGAGAAATCCCACCTTCATTAGAAGAATCAGCCAAAATTGATGGAGCTAGTGAATTTCAAATATTCTACAAAATATTTTTACCATTAACGAAACCGGCTTTGGCGACAATTATTTTGTTCAATGGTGTTGGCCAATGGAACGATTTTATGACAACTAAATTATACATTACGAAAGAGTATCTTTATCCTCTGCAAATGAAAATCTATGAAATCATTGTTCAGTCAAATCTAAGCACGATGACGGAAAGCGGAAGTACGGATGTTGTCGTCCAAGCAACAACTCGGGGCGTTCAATTAGCGACTATTGTCATTACTACAATCCCGATTTTGGTCATTTACCCTTTATTACAAAAACACTTTATCGGCGGCATGATGGCTGGCGCGATAAAAGAATAAAAGAAAGTAGGAGAACATATGAAAAGAATGATAGGTGGCATATTGGTAGCAACGGCATTATTCAGCTTGGCAGCTTGTGGCGGGAATGATAAGGAAGCTGGCGAAGATTTTTCGATCAGTGATCGTTATACACTTGATGAAAATACCCCTGCTTGGAAATTGGATAAAAAAGAAGAAACAACAAAAATTAAATGGTATATCAATTCAGATTGGACATCTCTGCCTTTTGGAAAAGATGTAACGACTGCTCAAATCAAAAAAGATTTGAACATTGATATTGAATTTGTCTCTGGGGATGATTCGAAATTAAATGCAATGATCTCAAGTGGTGATATGCCAGACATCGTAACATTGACTGAAAAGACGGGACAAGCTGCATTGAAAGCAAATTCTTGGGCATACTCATTAAATGATCTAGCAAAAAAATATGACCCGTACTTACTGAAAGTAGTGAATCAAGACACCTTTAAATGGTATGCATTAGAAGATGGCAATACTTATGGTTATCCTAATTATTCGAATACTGAAGCTGATTATGAAAGCGGTAATATACCCGTGAATGATAATTTCGTTATTCGAGAGGATGTATATAATTCCTTAGGAAAACCAGATGTATCCACTCCAGAAAATTTTGAAAAGGTAATGAACCAAATCAAAGAAAAGTATCCAGAATTGACCCCAGCAGGTTTTACTACAGTCGGAGACGGTGCAGGTCCATTTTTAGATAAGTTACAAGACTTTTTAGGTGTACCTCTTGAGGACGAAGATGGCAACTACTATGATCGGAACTTAGATGGTGAGTATATCGAATGGTTAAAGACGCTGAATAAAGTCTACCGTGATGGAAATATTAGTGATGATAGTTTCACTGATGATGGAGCGACCTTTGATGAGAAAGTGAAGCAAGGAAGTTATGCAACAATGTTAGTGGCAGGAACAAGTGGACAGGGTGGGAATTTTAATGAATTTATGAAAAATTCAAAGACGCGTTATATTGCAATTGATGGTCCAAGTAGTACATCTGGGCGTGAGCCGACGTTGAACCAAACGGGGATTTCAGGCTGGCTAAGTAACTATATTACGAAAGATGCGAAAGATCCTGCAAAAGTAACGCAACTATTTACGTATCTCATTGATGAACCCGGACAGATTCTAACTAAATATGGTGTAGAAGGAGTAACGTACCAATATAACGATCAAGGGAAAATCGATTATTTGCCAGAAATCAAAAAAATGGAAGAAACAGATAATGATGCGTACAACAAAAAATATGGTATTAGTCGGTTCTTATATTTCAATAATGATCGTGTCAATAGTCTTAAAGTCACAACGAATAGCGCGCTTACACAAATGCAGGAATGGGGTAAAGGAAAGTTGAAACCACATTTCATTATTGAAAATATCAATCCAGATGCTGGAACACCAGAAGCTCGTTCAAATGAAGCAATTGAAACAAAATTGAACACAACAGTCATTTCATTGATCCGTGCCAAAGATGAGTCTAGCTTTGATAAAACGTTAGCTGAATATAAAGACTTTCTAAAATCGAATAAATGGGAAGCAATTGAAAAAATAAAATCAGAGAAGATGGCTGAAAATAAAGAAAAATTGAACTAATCGAAGGGAGGAGAGAAGAGCGGATTAAGCTCATCCCTGTCCGTTCTTCTCCTTTACTATGAATAAAATTTTTGCTTATGAAGGCTGGTATTATCGAACCTTTTCGTTTGTGACGAACATCTTGTTAATCAATTTTTTATTTCTTCTCAGCTGCTGTACAGTGATTTTTAGCGGGGCAGGCTTCATTGCGTTATATCGTACAAGTTTTGCATTATATGAAGAAAAAGAGTTAGCAGTTTTTTCAACGTTCATCCAAGAATTCCGAAAGAATATCTTAAGAGGATTGGCACTTACATTCTTTTTGGCAGGATGTGGAACAACAGTCGGCATGGTATTGGTAAGTTTGTTTAGGTTATCTGTCAGTTTTGGCTTTTTGGCGGTGGTTTTATTTAGTGGAGCAACTCTTTTCATCAATGTATGTCTAATTCTGTATAGCATGTTTACATGGGATCTACGGTCCACAATCAAAGAAAGCTTCTGTGTAGTATTGAGTAGTAGTGCGAATGCAATTGTGTTATTGGTGATACCGGTAGTGGTACTTGTTTTGTTGAACCAAATCAATCTTTTTTTCTATCTTTCTCTGGGAATAGGATCAAGTGCCTACTTACAAGTAGTATTCTTTCAGAAAGTATTAGGTGGGCTGAATGGCTAATTTATTCGCATTCTGGGAAAAGACCCAGAAAGAATTATCGGAGATTCCTCTAGCAGTCGAACAAAAAACAATACGTGGCAGTAAAACATATCGTGTGGATCAAATCAAGTTTCAAAGTTTATTTGCCGAAACAGTGACAGGGTATTTATTTCTACCAATTGGTCAAGGTCCATTTCCTTTAGTATTAGATTGCTTGGGTTATATGAATCATGTGGAACCTTTTACAATGGCTACGTCATTTAGTCAATGGACTGAGATCGGGTGCGCTTGTTTTGTAATCGACAATCGCGGACAAGGAGGAAAGACACCAGACAATGCTCCTTACCAGACAGTGTGGCATGAAGCACCTCTTGGAAGAGGATTTTTGGCTAAAGAAGATTGGTATCAAAGGCGATTGATTTCGGATCATTTACGAGCTTTGGCTCTCACGCAAGTTTTGTCAGATATCGCTACGGATCAACTTTTTCTTCGTGGTGGTTCGCAAGGAGGCGGCGTGGTTTTGATGGTAAATAGTTTAAGCAATATTCCAATTCTAGCTACTTTTGCAGATGTACCAAGTCATTCAAATCTTGATCATCGAATCGAAACGGGAACAGGTTCTTATGAAGTAATCCATAATTATTTGCAAAAATATCCTGAATATAAAAAAACAGTTGAATCAGTCATGCCGTATTTTGATACAAAAAACTTTGTTCAACGTATCCACAATCAGGTTTTTATTTCTGTTGGTAGTCATGATCCAATTTGCCCAATGCATGATTTTTTACCCACCTATCGACGAATCGATGCAGTGAAACAATTATATGTCTATTGGAATAAGGGACATGACGGTGGGGGTGAGCGGCAGTTAGCACGAGAAAAAGCAAGAGTACAGAAGATATTGCAGGGGGTCAGGCATGAAAATAGCAACTTATAACGTACGCGTTGATACTGATTATGATAAACAATGGTCTTGGTTCTATCGAAAAGAACATGTCATTGAGTTGATCCAATACCATGATTGGGATTTATTTGGAGTCCAAGAAGTACGTCCAAATCAGATAAGAGATCTCCAACAGCTAGTTGCATATGATGTTCTAGTAGCTGAGCGAGAGGGTGATGGACAAGGTGAGGGATTAGGCATTTTTTATAAAAAAGAAACATTTACGATGATTGATTCCGGCTTTTTTTGGTTATCGGAGACACCTGAAAAAAGGAGTATCCACCCAGAAGCAGGCTGTCCACGTATTGCTCTGTGGGGGATTTTTAAAGAAAAGCATTCGGAAAAAATTTTTCTGATGATCAATATCCATTTGGACCATTTGTCTGCAAAAGCGAGAGTCGAAGGGCTACAGATCGTTTTAACAGAATTAGCCCCAAAAATCGAACACTATCCAACGATCATTTTAGGAGATTTCAATGCGGAACATACTGAAGCTACACATCATTTACTTGTTGATTTTTTAGAGGTAAAACGTGACGATCATTCTGTCCATTATGGACCCTTTGGCACATTTCAAGATTTTGATTATGAGCGACAATGGCAAGATTTAGAAGAATTAGATTATATATATACAAAGGATATTTTCATAAAAAAAACAGCGGTTTTAACCGATTCATGGAATTGCAGATATCCTGCCGATCATTTTCCATTAGTAGCAGAAATTTTTATTAAATGAAGGAATTCATTTATTCAGATAGAGAAAGGTGACAGCATGAAAGACAAACAACTTATTACATTGATCGAACAAATGACAATCAAAGAAAAAATCAATCAATTATTACAACTAGCTGCGGCATTTTACTCTGATAAAGCGGAAGAAAAAACTGGTCCAATGACCGAAATGGGGTTAAATCAAGCAACAATTGATACAGCAGGGACGACATTAGGGATTTCGGGTGCAAAGGAAGCGATAAGAGTACAAAAAACGTATATGGAGAATCATCGTCTGCATATTCCAACGCTTTTAATGGCCGACATCATCCATGGATTTCGGACGATATTCCCGATTCCTCTCGCTTTAGGGAGTACTTGGGATGAACAAGCAATAGAAGAAATGGCGGAGATTTCTGCAAAAGAAGCTGCAGTTTCGGGGTTACATGTCACTTTTTCTCCAATGATCGACTTAGTCCGTGATCCTAGATGGGGTAGAGTCATGGAATCGACAGGAGAAGATGCTTATTTAAATGGAAAGCTTGCTGCAGCAATGATCAAAGGATATCAGGGGACGAATTTGAAAGAAGATACAGAACGGATTGCAGCCTGTGTCAAACATTTTGCAGCCTACGGTGGGGCATTAGGTGGTAGAGACTACAATACAGTAGATATGTCTGAAAGACAATTACGTGAGCAATATCTACCAGGGTATCAAGCTGGACTAGCTGCTGGAGCAAAATTGGTAATGACGTCTTTCAATACAGTTGATGGTATCCCAGCCACAGGAAATAAATGGCTATTTAGAGAAATATTACGGGAAGAGTTTGGCTTTAATGGAGTGGTTATTTCTGATTGGGGAGCGATTCAAGAGCTGATTCCACATGGTGTGGCAAAAGACAAGAAACAAGCGGCTGAACTAGCGATTAAAGCTGGAGTGGATATTGAGATGATGACCACATGCTACCCAGAATATTTGGAAGAACTGATAGATGAAGGAACTGTCTCAGAAGAATTGATCGACGAGGCAGTACTGCGGATATTACAATTGAAAAATGATTTAGGATTGTTTGAGAATCCTTATCGAGGAGCAGATGAAGCAAAAGAGAAAGCGCTTGTTTTAAGCCAGACACATCGTGAAAAAGCAAAAGAAATTGCAAGAAAATCAATAGTCCTACTAAAAAATGAAGCCATTTTGCCTTTTCGGAGCCAAGAGAAAGTGGCAATCGTCGGACCAGGTGCAGACTCACAAAATATACTGGGTGCATGGTCTTGGCAAGGACAAAAGCAAGAAGCAGTTTCGTTAGTTACTGGAGCACAAGCACTAGAAACTAACTTACTGATTGGAAAAGAAGTATTTGATTATTTTGATCCTACTGAACAAGCGATAACAGAAGCAATCGGCTTAGCAAAAAAGGCAGATAAAGTAGTCGTCGCTTTAGGTGAAACTGATTGGATGAGTGGTGAAGCCGCAAGCCGCAGTGATATTCGCCTACCAGAGAAACAGCTGGAATTTTTTGAACAACTTGCTGAAGTAAATCCTAATGTTGTTGTAACCATATATAGTGGACGTCCATTAGATTTAAATGGGATTTCCCAAGCTAAAGCAATCGTTCAAGCTTGGATGCCTGGAACGGAAGGAGGCAATGCATTAGCAGAAATCCTGTGGGGGTATTATAATCCAAGCGCACGTTTAAGTATGTCATTCCCAGAAACAGTGGGTCAAGTACCAGTTTTTTACAATTCAGATAGTACAGGACGTCCTTATGATTCTGCGCCGAATGAAAAATATGTTTCCAAATATCTAGATGTAGGAAATGATCCAAAGTATCCATTTGGATTTGGTCTTAGTTATACCCAATTCGCTTATAGTGATCTTCAAGTTGAACAGACATGGTTTGATGCGCAAACGCCATTGAAGATTTCGGTAAGCGTTAAGAACGTGGGAAGTATGCCGGGGGAAGAAACAGTTCAGTTGTATATAAGAGATCTTATCGGTGAAGTGGTACGACCTGTGAAAGAGTTGAAAGATTTTAAAAAAATTTGGTTGGAGCCGAATGAAGAAAAGCTCGTACGATTTGAGCTGACAGAAGCCATGGTTCGCTATGTTCATTCTGATCAGAAACGCCGAAGTGAGGGCGGCAAATTCACTATCATGGTAGGTGGGAATAGCCGAGATGTGCTGATTGTTCCCGCCGAACTAAATGAATAGCTAAGAAAGGATCATTCAATGCAAACGCAAAGTCGAGACAACACCACTATCACTTTTCTTGATACAGGCGATATCAAAGAAATCAACAGTTTTGATTTTATGATCAACCAGTTGGAAGGAAACACTTTAGACGGTAGTTTAAATCAATTATATCTAAGAAAGAAAACAAAAGATGGATATCATTATGCACCAATGGTTGGTTCAAATAGCCTGAGTACATTCTATTCTTCTCAAGACCAGCAAACATGGAAAGGTGATTTTGAAGAAATCAATTATCAGGTTGATTTTAAATTAGCAACAAATAATCAATGGTTTTGGCGAGTGCTTCTTTCTGGAAAAGGGCAAGTAGATATCATTTATGGACAAGATTTAGGTTTAGCTAATAAAACCACAGTTACTGCGAATGAAGCGTATGTGTCGCAGTATATTGACCATCATGTTACAAAAAGTAAGGATAAATTGGTGATCACTTCACGGCAGAACCAACCGCAAAATGGGAAATTCCCTGCCATTTCACAAGGCTGTTTCCAGAAGACAGTTGGGTTTTCAACAGATGGTTATCAGTTTTTTGATCGAAAGTATAAGCTAACGAATCAACCTGAATGTTTGAAAAAAGAATGCTTAGAAAATGAAGTATACCAATATGAATTTGCTTTCGTTGCTTTACAGACTGAACAAATTACACTGGGGGATGAAGTTGCAGAAATTGTTTTTTATAGTTCAGTAAAAGAAAACCAGCAAGAAGAAGTTACTGAACCAGTCTCTATAGAAACTGAGTTAATTGAGACATATCGTTCTCTGACATTTGGACATCCGCCAAAAGTAACAAGTGGGTATAAAAAAATAGGTCGACCACTTGTAGGAAGTGAGTTAAGCGAAGCAACAATCAAAACATGGTTTCCAGAACAAAAAGAAGTAGAAGTAGTAGACAATCAAACGTATTCTTTCTTTACAAAAGAGGGGCATCACGTAGTCCTACAAAAAAAAGAGTTGGAGATGGAACGAGCGCATGGGCATATTCTATTAAGTGGAACGGATTTGAAGGTGGATCAGCCTTTGTTAAGTACGACAGTCTATATGTATGGTATTTTTAATTCTCAAGTTGTGCTGGGAAATACAACGATGAACAAATTGATGAGCAATAGTCGGAATTCGTTGAATGTGATGAAACGCTCTGGACAACGTATCTATCTTTTGGTAGATGAAGAGTGGCGACTGCTCACGATGCCCTCTGCTTTTGAAATGGGATTGAATTCGGCAACTTGGTATTATCAATTGCCAGAAGAACTAATTCAAGTTCGTACGTATACCTTGCCAGACACCAGAGAGATCCGGTTAGAAGTAAAAGGAGAGAAATCCTATAGCTGGGTAGTAACGAACCATTTATTGATGGGACCAGAGGAGAAAGCAACTTATAAAGTAAGTAGGCAATACAATGAATTAAAAATAACCGGAGAAAATTCGCCTACAGAGGAATATTATCCAAAACTGACGTATTATATAGAAAGTGACAACGCTTTTGAGTTTACGAATGATGAGCAGCTATTTACGAGATCTGCTGATTTGCTTGTCATGACATTCAATGATACAACTGGCTTTTCACTAACTATTCACGGTAGCTTAAGTGGGGAAAACGAAAAAGAAAATGATCTTGTGACCTTTGATGAAGCACAAGAGGAGTATCAAGATTTTATTGACCAGTTGATCCATCGATTTGAATTACGTCATGATTCTCTCTCAATGGACAAAATAAATCTACTCACTCGCTGGTATACACACAATATGTTGGTACATTATCTATCTCCACATGGACTAGAACAGTTTGGTGGTGCCGCGTGGGGAACTCGCGATGTTTCTCAAGGACCAACAGAATTTTTTTTAGCTGTCAATCGACCAGACGTAGTGGTATCGATCATCGAACATTTATTTGAAAATCAATTTATCGAAGATGGGCATTGGCCACAATGGTTTATGTTTGATAGATACGAGGAGCAAAAAGCCACTGAAAGCCATGGAGATGTCATTGTCTGGCCGCTGAAAGTCGTCGCAGACTACTTGGAGCAAACAGGCGACATGACCATTTTACAAAAAGAAATACCTTATACCTCCTATGCTGATTTTCACAAAACACGAGAACGTTATCCATTGATGGATCATTTGCAAAAAGAAATCACTTATATCACGAGCCACTTTCTTCCTGGAACCTATTTATCCTGTTATGGAGATGGTGACTGGGACGATACACTTCAACCCTACGATAATCGACTAAAGGAACAAATGGCAAGTAGTTGGACAGTCGCTCTAACATATCAAGTGATAAAAAAATTAGGAATGCTTCTTAAAAAATATGCGCCTGATTATAGTGATTATTTAAGCGAGTTAGCCGAAAAGATCAAAAAAGATTTCCAAAAATTCATGCTAAAAGATGAGACGATCCCAGGGTTTATTTATATGGAAAATGTAAATGAAGTGGAGCCAATCATTCATCCAAAGGATACGAAAACAGGGATCAAATATCGATTACTCCCAATGACTCGTAGCATGATTGCTGAAATCTTGTCGCCAGAAGAAGTGGTGCATCATCTAAGAATCATCAAGTCCCACTTGCTTTTCCCTGACGGAGTGCGCTTGATGGATCGTCCTGCAGCCTATCATGGTGGAGTGAGCACAAACTTCAAACGGGCAGAACAAGCAGCAAATTTTGGCCGTGAGATCGGCTTACAATATGTCCATGCACACATTCGTTATACCGAAGCAATGGCAAAAATTGGGCAGAGAGACCAAACGTGGCATGCACTAAAGACAATCAATCCAATAAAAATTAGAGAAAATGTTCACAATTCTGAATTAAGACAGGCAAATGCATACTTCAGTAGTTCAGATGGGAACTTTAGAACAAGGTATGAATCTCAGGAAAATTTTGGTAAACTTAAGAATGGAGAAGTTGGTGTCAAAGGCGGTTGGCGTATTTATTCTAGTGGTCCGGGAATCTATTTGAATCAGTTGATCACAACGGTTTTAGGGATACGGATTAAGGAAGAAACACTTGTGTTTGATCCCGTACTACCGAAAGAACTCGAGGGTTTAGAGCTACGTTATCAATTGCTTGGAAAAAATATCACAATCAAATTTTATCCCGAAGCACCAGCTAAAGTAACAATTGACGGAAAAGCACTCTCTTTTGATCTCGAAGAAAATCCTTACCGCGAAGGTGGATTGATTCTCAAAAAAAAGGAAGTACTTTTGTCTCTTGAAGAAAATTCAGTGATTGAAATTTATCATTAGAAAGGAGCAGACCATGGCAGGAATCAAAGATATTGCAAAAAAAGCGGGTGTTTCGATCTCAACAGTCTCTTATGCACTTAATGGAAGTCCTAAAGTAACTGAAGAGACAAGAGCACGTATCCAAGCGATTGCAAATGAACTTAACTATGTTCCTAACATGGCAGCTCGAACACTAAAACGGCGCCAAACAAAAATCATCGGTGTCTATTTGGCCGATTATGGAGGAAGTTTTTACGGCGAACTGCTTGAAGGAATCAAAAAAGGGTTAGCACTATTTGATTATGAGATGATCGTCTGCAGCGGTCATAAATCTCATTTGTTTATCCCAGAAAAAATGGTGGACGGAGCGATCATTTTGGATTGGACGTTTTCAACGGAAGAAATCCAGATGTTTGCTGATCGTGGGCATCCAATCGTCATTCTGGATCGGATCATGGTACATGAAAATGTGCGACAAGTCCTTTTAGATAATCGTGGAGGTACAACATTAGCGGTCGAACAATTTTTTAATGGTCATTCTAAAAAAGTACATTTGATTGCTGGACCAAAAAATGGCTATGATAGTCAAGAACGGCTGACTATCAGTCAGAGAGAATTAGCACGTTTCGGAATAACGTATGAAGTTTTTCAAGGGGATTTTACTGAACCATCTGGCTATCAAGCAGCAAAAGAAATCATCAAACAATCAGAAAACTTTCCTATTGATATCTTTGCGCTTAATGATGAAATGGCGATTGGCGTGTACAAATATGTGAAGGAAACACCTTATGAAATTGGGCAGGATATTCGGATCATCGGATTTGATAATTCAGAATTAGGCGCTTTTGTACAACCTCGACTAGCGACAATCGCCTATTCTAAGCATCGCTGGGGGATGGTCGCAGCAGAAAAAATCATTCATTTGATTCAAGAAGAAACAGTCGAAAGTGAACATATTTATACTAATTTTATTGAAGGGGACTCATTTCCTTTATAGTCAAAAAGATGGCCAGAACGCAAAGAAACGTGATACCGTTTCTCCATGTGTCCTGACCATCTTTTTTTATTTTTCAGAATATACCCCACTAGTCATTCGAAAGAACAGCACAGCAATTTTCTCATAACATTATTCTTTGATGATCAAGCCCATCAAAGTGGAGAAGCGTAAAGCCTGATAAGTCGAGACTTGGCATCCTTTTAGATCATCCATTGAAACAGTTAAGGACTCAAAGTGAGAAGTACTCAAATCAACACCCTTTAAAGGAGTTTGTTCAAAATTAGCTTCATTTAAATCGCATGTATCAAAAGCAAGATGTTTGAATTTGCATTGATAGAAATCGGTTCCTTGGAGTTGTGAATGGACAAAGCGAATGTTTTCTAGTTTTGAAAAACCAAAAGTAGCAAGGTTTAAGATACAATCTTGAAAAGTAACATGATGGATCGCAGATTCAGGAAGAGAGGTTCCTAAAAGTTTGCAATTGATGAATTCCACGCGATGAATCGATGCTTTGGAAAGATCGGCGTTCGAAAAATCGCAATTCTTGAAGCGAACGTCAACAACTTCAAGCTGGCTGAAATCTGTATTCGTAAAAAGACAGTGGTCAAATTCCATATGATAAAAACGTGGCCGTTCAAGGGACGCATCCGTGAATTCAGAACCATAAATAGTACACATTTCGAGAATGGGATCTTCTTCATAAAAAATATCTGAGAAATGCTTACTTTCTAATTGTGCTGTGATTTTAGGCGGTATGATCTTCATTGATTACCCAACTTTCATTATACTGGTAGAGGTACAAGTTCAAGGAAAGTATACCATGAAAGACCGGATAATATATTGCAAAATACAGCAAAATATTGCAAAAAAATGCATGATGAATTAAACTATCACTTAGGAGGCGATTTCATGCTGATGGAAGATCGTTTGACGAAGATAAAAAATAGTTTAAAAGAATATCAGAGTGTCACTACAGAGGATTTGGCAGAAGAGCTAGGTGTATCAAAAGATACGGTCCGTCGCGATTTGATTAAACTAGAAAAACAAAAATTTTTACGGAGGACACACGGTGGGGCAATTCTTCCGGAAGAAAAAGCACCTATTTTTGACTATGAACAACGAGCAAGCAAAGCCAATCAAGTGAAAATCGCATTGGGTGAAAAAGCAAGTTCATTCATTGAAGAGAACTGTTCGGTCATCTTCGATTCTTCCACTACAGTTGAGAATGTGATCCATCATTTATCTGATAAAAAAATAAATGCTGTTACAAATTCCTTGGTGCATGCAATGTTACTAGCAAAATTAAATGGTACGACTATTTCTCTTTTGCCTGGAAAATTACACAAGACGCAATTGTTTCTTCATGGTACAGAAACGATTGAACAATTGAAGCAATATAAAGTAGATTATACTCTTCTTGGGATCTATGCTTTATCAAGTGAAGGAGTGTTCATCCATACGAAAGAGGAAGGATTGGTCAAAAGACAGATGGTCAAACAAGCCGCTACTGTCATTGCTATTGCGGATCATACGAAGCTGGACAAAACTGGGTTCTTTAAAGTATGTGAGTTGGCGGAAATCGATGTGCTAGTTACGGATCGTCCTTTATCAAAAACGCTAGAGGAAGCATTAATTCAAAATCATGTAACTTGCGTATGTTTAGAGAAAAGGAGCATGAAAAAATGAGCAAAAAAATCATTCTAACCACAGTGAAGGAGCCAATGACATTTTTAGATGTCCCACCTGTTTTCTTGACTGAAGAAACAATGGAAGAAAGAAAAAATAAGTTGATCACACGTATGAAAGAAGAAGGAATCGATACACTAGTTATTTATGCAGACAAAGAACATGGAGCGAATTTTGAATATTTGACAGGATTTATCCCAAGATTTGAAGAGGGATTATTGGTGGTTGAAGCAAGTGGCAACGATACTTTGATCGTAGGGAATGAAAATCTAAAGATGCATGCTCATTCAAGGATTTCAACGAAATTGATCCATTATCCGCCTTTTTCACTACCAAATCAACCGATGACAAATGAAGAATCTTTAGCGGAAATTTTTGCTACTCTAGGGTTTAAGGAAAAAAATAAGATTGGATTGATCGGTTGGAAGATGTTCACGACGCAGAAAGTTGCCGCTTCTAAATTATTTGACCTTCCATATTTCATTGTTGAAGCCATCAGACAAACTATTGATGCCAAAACTGAACTTATAAATGCCACTTATCTGATGATTGGAGAAAACGGTGTTCGTAGAGAAAATAATGCAAATGAACTTGCGCATTATGAGTATGGAGCAAATTTAGCATCAAGATGTATGCTCAACGCACTCAATAAAATTGAAGTTGGTATCAAAGAAGTTGAAGTGGCAGAACAACTGAATGGCGAGGGGCAAACCAATACAGTGGTCACAATCGCAGCTACAGGAACGCGCTTTGACTATGCTAATCTCTACCCCACACATAAAAAAATCAAACAAGGTGATGCCTTGTCTTTAACGACTGGGTTTAAAGGGGGGCTTTCTAGTCGAACAGGATTCGTTGTTGAAAAAGCAGAGGAGTTACCTGTGGAGCAAGCCGATTATTTAGAGCGGGTAGCAAAACCTTATTTCAAGGCGATCGTCACTTGGCTTGAAAATCTCAGAGTTGGTTTAATCGGAAAAGAAATGTATCAATTGATTGAATCTGTATTACCGAAGCAGCTGTTCCATTGGCATTTGAATCCTGGACATTTAACAGCCGATGAGGAATGGATGGCCTCTCCTATCTATGAGGGTTCCACAGAATACCTTGCTAGTGGCATGATTTTCCAACTGGATATTATCCCGTCTGTTCCCGGCTATACTGGGGTCAGCGCAGAAGAATGTGTAGCAATTGCAGATGAAGACCTTCGTACCTCGATCAAAGAAAATTATCCTGAGTTGTGGGAAAGGATCTGTATCCGCCGAAACTATCTTGAGGAAGAACTGAATATTTGCTTGAATGAGGCTATTTTGCCACTTTCGAATACGGTTGCTTACCTTAGACCTTTTTATTTGGCAAAAACAAAAGCTTTACGGGTTAAAAATATCTGTGGCAAGAATCAAATGAAAGCATAGATACAAGAAGGAAGAAAGGTGTCACGAAAATTATGATCCGACTATTTGAGAATTACAGCCTATTTTGAGTAGATTGGTCCTGCCTTGGGTGTTTGTTCGTATTTAGAGTGTGGGGTGAAAGTATTCTTTGCTTTCATCTCACTTTTTTACAAGTTACTTTAATTAGGAGTAGATTTTTTTACTAAAGTAGCTTATAGTTTTTCGTGAAAACGTTTTAAAATAGGAGGGCACTGTGAAAAAAATACTTTCGATCGATGCAGGCAGAAAATATTTTTCAAAAGAACAATTGGAAACCATCATTGAAAAAGCTTCTCAAGCTGGTTTTACAGGAATCGAAGTGATTTTAGCAAACAACGGACTACGTTTTATCTTGGACGACATGGCGATTAATGGACAAGTCCGATACTATGAAAGTGAAAAGGTGAAAGAGGCATTAATCAAAGGAACAAAAAAATATTATGATGATCCAAATGGCTGTTATTTATCGCAAAAAGACATGGACTATTTGTTGCAATCCGCAAAAGAACGAAGCATTGAACTGATACCGGTAATCAATAGTCCCGGACACATGGATGCTATAGTTGAGGGAATGAAACATTTAGGTATTCAAGCTCCCTCTTTTCGCACATCACGAAGTACCATCGATTTAGCGAATCGAGAAGCGGTTGACTTTACGCGTCAATTAGTAAAAAAATATATAGACTATTTTTCGGGAAAAGTAGGTTACTTCAACCTTGGCTGTGATGAGTATGCGAACGATGTAAAAACAGAAGGAGGATGGCTAGGACTCCTAGATAAAGGGGATTATGCGAAGTTTATAGACTATACGAATGAACTTGCCGCAATGGTCAAAAACAATAAAATGGAACCGATCGTCTTCAACGATGGTATCTACTATCATGCAGATGAACGCTATGGGCAGTTTGACCCCGCGATCATCGTTGCATATTGGACGGCTGGTTGGAAGGGGTATGAAGTCTGCCCACCAGAATTTTTAGTGGCTAAAGGGCATCGTTTGTTGAATACGAATGACAGCTGGTACTGGGTGATCGGGCGCAATACAGAAAAAGATGGGTATTACCATTTTGAGCAAGTGCTAGAGGGCATCAAAAGGACCGAGATAAGTCAGGTGCCAGCGGCTGTTGAAAAATTACCGATTATTGGAAGCATGTTTGGCATTTGGGCAGACGACCCCGAGCGCCCGTTCGAGATGCAGGCGCTCGATCAATTGATTACTCGTTATTCTAGTTACTGGAATCAACAGTTTCAATGATTGTGGTGTCTTGAATCATAGGTATGGACATAATTTTTCACTAGGATCGAAATAAAGATACTCATAATCCCTAATCCAAATGTAGCGTATAGGATGGTGAATAATTTTCCTAATACTGTAACAGGATGGATATCACCAAAACCGATAGTGGTCAGTGTAATGAAACTCCAGTAAAAAGAGTCAAATAAGGATACTTTTTCGAGAAAAGAAAAGCAGAACGTACCAATGGTTAAAGTAATCAACATCACAGAAAGTAGTGCCCGCATTTCTTCTTTTCTCAAAATAGAAAAAAATGTCTGGAACAATTTAAGTGTTGCACGAAAAAGGAACATCATCATGGCCTCCTTTGAGTAGATTTTATACTGTAAAGTTTACCATATGACTAGGATAATCGCTTTATGATACCTATAAGGAACACTGCTTATCATAGCTGATTGAGGAGAGTCTGTGTTCATATCTGTTGTCCATCACGGAAATAACTGACATTTGATCTTAAAAAATTTCATTTGCAATTTGACTTGGAGAAACGTATGATTCTTTTAGTATATCGTGAGAAGTATGAACTTAGAGAAGCAAGCTATTTTTGCAGACACGATTGATTAGTAACAAAATAAAAAATGGTTTCCTCCAATCAAGCAAAAGCAGATCTCAATTGCATCATTGATTGGATGTTTGATCTTGATCAAAGGACCATACATATCAGTTATAATGAGGTGAACAACTAGTGAATATCAGAGAAGTAAGTGAAAAAAAGGGAATATCTCCAGATACCTTGCGCTATTATGAAAAGATTGGGTTGATTCCTCCTGTTCATCGAACAAAAGGTGGTATCAGAGATTATACGGAAGAAGACTTGAATTGGGTAGATTTTACCATTTGTATGCGCAATGCGGGCCTTTCGATTGAGTCTTTGATCACCTACAATAAATTATGTGAACAAGGAAATGAAACAATCGAAGCACGAAAAGAGTTGCTGATTGAAGAGAGTCAGCAATTAGCGAAAAAAATCGAAGAGATGCAGGAATGTTTTGATCGATTAGAGGGAAAAATAAAGAATTACGATCGACTCCTAGTAAAGAAATAAAGAGTGTATAGAAAAACTGGAATGGACAGAAACTTTGTCCGTTCCAGTTTTTTTCCTGTAATAGTTGTCGCAAGTACTATCAGCACGACATTATCCAAGTGCACGTGTCAGATCATTCAGCAAGTCTTCTTCATCTTCTATCCCACAAGATAGACGGACGAGTGTTTCCGTCACCCCCATTTTTAGCCGTTCTTCTTCTGGCATACTCGCATGTGACATTGCCCAAGGATAGGAAAGAATCGATTCCACGCCACCAAGACTGACCGCAACGATTGGCAATCGACAGTTAGTAAATAAAGACTGGATCTGATCGACCGTTTCCAATGCAAAAGAGAGAATTGCTCCAGAGTTCTCACATTGTTGGTGATGCACTTGATATCCTGGATGTTGTGCTAATCCAGGATAATAGACTTTTTTTACTTTAGTGTGTTCAGATAGAAAGGTGGCGATTTTAGAAGCATTCTTGATGGACTTCTCCATGCGTAATCCCATCGTTTTTACTCCACGCAATAATAGCCAAGCATCTTCTGGTCCTAAGATCCCACCTAATGCGATCTGATGCTCCTTTAATTTTTTATAAATCGCTTCTTGATTTGTAGCAACTAAGCCAGCTACTACGTCGCTATGTCCATTGATAAATTTAGTTGCACTATGTATGACGATATCTACGCCTAAGGATAAAGGGTGTTGCGAGAGTGGGGACATAAAAGTATTGTCGGAAACGGTAAGAATCCCATGTTTTCTGGCAGTTTCCGCTACTTTTCTAATGTCAGTGATCGTCAATAATGGATTCGAAGGTGTTTCGATATAAAACATTTTTGTTTCTTTTTTGATTGCTTTTTCCCAAGAATCATTATCTGTTTCATCTACGAATGTACAGTCAATCCCAAATCGTGAAAGAAACAAATGGATGCTGTGGAAGGTGCCACCATAAATGTTTTTTCCTAATACCAGATGGTCACCTTTTGACAGTAGAAACAAGACCGCGTTGATGGCAGCCATTCCAGAAGAAAAGGCCAATCCAAAAGTAGCATCTTCTAAAGAGGCGATACATTTTTCAGCAGCTTCGACCGTAGGGTTCCCAAAACGCGTATAGCTAAATCCTGTATGGGTAAAGACATCTTGCTGATGAAAAGTCGATGCTTGGTATTTGGGGATGGATGAAGCACCAGTAACAGGGTCGATCATCGGATAGTCATGCAGTAACTTCGTATTGATTTTCATGAATCGTTCCTCCAAAGTTTGTTTTCATTTGCGCATTAAAAGTAGCATACTCATTCTCTTTATGTCAACGTTTTCTTGATAAAAAATTATCAAACGAGTATTTAATTTAATAACGTGATTTATTATAAATAATATACAATTATACTAATTTTTCTACATATAAAAAAACTAAAAAACATTTGACTGATATAGTTAATTGTGATAATTTTTTATTGAAATATGTTTTTTTGATAAAAATTTATCACTCAAGGAGGGAACAATGACGAAAGAAGAAATAAAAATGCCTTATGAGAAGTACCGTCGAGCAAATGATTTTATTTTTATTTCAGGACAGTTGCCAATAGATCCAAAAACAGATCAACTGAACGGCTCAACGATCGAAGAGCAAACGAAACAGGTAATGGCAAATATAACTGATATACTTAAGGATTTAGAACTAACTTTTGATCATCTTGTAAAAGCTACTTGTTTTTTGGCAGATATTGAACATTTTGCAACATTCAACCAAGTATATCAAGAATATTTTGGTGAGCGTTTTCCTGCTCGCTCTGCTTTTCAAGTAGGGGCTCTGCCGAAAGGTGCTTTGATCGAGATCGAACTGATTCTAATGGAAGAAAGTTAGGAGGGGAAAAATGAAGATTGTGATCATCGGTGGTATAGCGGCTGGCATGAGTGCAGCAGCAAAGGCTAAGCGCCTAGACCCATCCACTGAAATAATCGTGATTGAACAAGAAGAGTATGTTTCATTCGGGGCATGTGGCCTTCCCTATTATTTAGGGGAGGAATTCAGTGATGAAAACGAAATGTTTGCAAGGACCCCAGAACAAATAGAGCGCTTGGGCATTCGTTTGTTATTAAAGCACAAAGTTCAAGCGTTAGATAGTGAGAAGAAACGAGTGCTAGTGGAGGATCTAGCAACAAATGAACGATTCTACGAGAAATATGATCGCCTGATGTTGGCGGTAGGTGCCAGTCCATTACTTCCAGCTATTGTGGGCAGTGACTCTAAGGATGTTTATACGGCAACTAAATTATCAGAGATCAATAGATTTAAACAAGCACTACCGAGCTATAGAAAAATCACCATCGTTGGTGGTGGTTTTATCGGGTTGGAATTAGCGGACCAATTGGTGAAAACGGGAAATGAAGTACATATAATCGAAACAAAAACAGAATTGATGAACCGAACATTCGATCAGGAATTTTCTGAGAAAATAGCAGAAGCGATCCAAGAAAAAGGTGTGAACCTCCATTTAGGAGAGTCAGTAGTAGCTATAGAACAGCAAGGTGGGCGTGTCCATGCTATACAGACAAGTAAACAGCGATATGAAACTGATGCAGTGCTGTTTGCAATAGGATTTGCCCCGAATACTGGTTTCTTGGATGGACAACTCGATTGTTTGGAGAATGGTGCTATCAGAATTGATGCTTACGGACGAACCTCGCAAAAAGACATTTTTGCCGCCGGTGACTGTGCCTCGATACCTCACCGTTTGTTGGGAGATGTTTATCTACCATTAGCTACGACAGCGAATAAAATGGGACGAATCGTGGGGATCAATATCAGTAGTGAGAAGGTAACAGAAGAATACGTAGGTGTATTAGGTAGTAGTGCGATCAAAATCGGAGACTATGAAGCCGCTAGTGTCGGCCTTACAGAAAAGGCAGCACAACAAGCGAAAATGGACTACAGTACTACTTGCGTAGAGGTAGCAAACCATTCGAACTATTATAGTGTGCAGGAAAAAATAAAAATCAAGCTTGTGTATGACAAACAGACAAAAGTAGTGTATGGTGCCCAATTATTCGGCAAAAATGAAACGGTACTCCGTTCTACGGGGTTAGCTGTGGCAATACATGGACAAATGACAATTAAAGAACTAGGATTTATTGATTTTGCGTACGCTCCTCCATTTGCTTCCACGTGGGAAGCAATCAATGTCGTTGCAAATACTGCAAAATAAAGGAGATGGATAAAGTGACCAATGCCCCTTTTTTTACTCAATTTTTAAAACTAAGTAATTTTTATACAGTCTTTGGACTGGTCTTATTGTTAGGTTCATTAGCTATCATGAAATATATGAAAAATAAACGAGTCAATTTTTCAAAACGAATGATCTATGCTTTGATACTAGGTCTGATCTTAGGGATTGTTGTGGATCTAGTTGGTTCCACTAATGAAGTCTATACGGAATTTGCTCGAACAGAAATCAATACATGGTATGCATTAGTTGGATCGGGCTTTTTAAAAATGATCCAATTATTAGCTATTCCGGTCGTGTTTTTATCGATCATCAAAGTCGTGGTGGAAGTGAAAGGCGAGCGCCTGAAGCATCTAACAGGGAAAACTTTTGCCACATTACTTGGAACAACTGCGATTTCTGCATTGTTAGGTATACTTGTTGTGAAACTATTTCAACTGAATGGTGCAGAATTTGCTGGTGATCTGGCAGCAGAACGCGTCGAAAACATGACTAATATCGCTTCGCAAAGTTTCCCAGAATTTTTCCTTAATCTTGTGCCTAATAACATCATTAGTGTCATGGGGAACAATGGTAGTATTGTCTCAGTCGTGATCATTGCGGCAATGTTTGCCGGCGCGATCCGTTTTTTAGAAGTAAAAAAACCAGAACAAGTTGCGCCCTTTGTGACTCTGCTTGATTCCTTGAAAGTGACTGTGAATTCGGTGCTGACAAATGTCATCAAATTGATGCCTTACGGTGTAGTAGCATTAGTGAGTAATACGATCATTTCCAGAGGTATCCAAGCAATCATGGGGATGATCGGCTTTATCGCAGCGTTATATACAGGTGTCATACTCATGCTTATCGTGTACGTTTTCCTTCTTATGGTACTGGGTGTCAACCCATGGATCTTTTATAAGAAAGCTTTCACGACTCTATTATTCGCTTTTTCATCCCATTCTAGTGTAGGTACTTTGCCTTATACACTAAAAACATTGAATGGAGATCTGGGGGTTTCATTGGAGACGTCAAATTTTGTCGCTACATTAGGAACATCGATTGGAATGAATGGGTGTGCTGGGGTATTCCCTGCGATGTTAGGTGTGTTGATGGGCTCGGCTGTTGGTGCAGAAATGAACCTTTCCTTTTATATTTTAGTGGTGGTCGTAGTTACAGTTGGCTCAATTGGTATAGCCGGCGTACCAGGTACAGCGACAGTTGCTGCAACCGTTACATTGAATGGGTTAGGTTTTGGGCACACATTGACAAGTATTGGTGCGATTTTTGGGATCGATCCGATCGTTGATATGGGACGTACCATGTTGAATGTAGCTGGCGCGATGGTTTCTGCCATCATGGTAGATAAGTGGGAAGGGACATTTGATAAAGAAGCTTTCTTGGCACCAGTAACGAAAAAGACAAGTGAAGAATAAATAAAAGAAAAAAAGTGGAAAAAGGATGAGGTTGGGACAGAAGTGTTTATTTCCGAAGGAGTTGCTTCTGCTCCCGCGCTCGTCCTTTCTCTCTTTTTTATTTTGTTTGTTCGGCTATTTTAAGGTAGCGATAGACACTTGGATCAGAAATATTTAGGATCTTAGCCACTTGTGAGACTGCCCCTTTGATTTGGAATACCCCTTTTTCATTTAACTGACGAATGATCTCAACTTTTAAATCTTTATTTAGCGTGATTTGTTGATCCAATAAGTCTGGCGAAACAATCGAATAAATGATCCCTTCAATCGTTTCTTCCAAGATCTCAACAGAGTCAGAGAATAAAGCAGTGTCTAAGGCGACATGAGAGTGTGATTCTTTTGCTAAGCCAGCTAATCCCAGTATTTCTTGTGATAACTGCTGATATTTACTTATATCCTGATTGATACACAACAATCCAACCAATTCATTTTGATCATTTCGAATAAAAAAAGTAGCACCTTTCAGATTTTTTCCGTTGATCGTCTGGGATTTGTAGTTCACTAAATAGTCTTGTGACAGATGCTTTTTTGAACGAATCAAGTCCAAAGCGAATCCAGTTACCGGTGAATCGATATCTCGACCGCTGATATGATTGTTTTCGATGGCGGCAATATGAAAGTGGTCCTCTTCAAGATTGTGTAGAACGATTTCATAATTTTCACCTAAAGCTTGGCCAAGAAATTTGACTAATGAACTATAAAAATTCAAATTATTTTTATCCATTTTATCACCTGATAATTTTTTATTACCTCTATCATATCATGTATGCTTGTCGCTTACATTAGAAAAATTGAAGAGAGTCGTTGGCAAATGGTGTTTTTCACTTTTAGATGCAGTATCCCTTTTCGCATCGCCAGCTTTTTTCTTATAGGATATTTGAACAGATGGAATCGAAAAAAATGAGTTGGTCTTGCCTTTTTTTTATTTTGACGATCAAAGATGGCTATCTAACGTGGTTAATGCTATAATTGTCCTTAAAAAAATTTTACCTTAATATGAATGGGATGATAGAAGCAGTGACGAATTTTTTGAACGCAACTATAGAGCAACTACCACGAATCGTTGAAATCTATAATCAAGCAATTCCTGGCAAGATGGCTACAGCAGATTTGAAACCAATCACAGTAGAGTCAAGAATCGACTGGTTTGAAGCACATGACCCTGATCATCGGCCTTTATGGCTTATCGAAGAAAAAGGAGAAGTTGTTGGTTGGATCAGTCTTAGTGATTTTTATGGACGGCCAGCCTATGATCAAACGGTAGAAATCAGTATTTACATTGATCAATCCTGTCAGAAGCTTGGGCTTGGGCAAAAAGCGTTGCATTTTGTCGAAAGCCAGTTATCACGCCTGAAGATCGAAACAGTATTAGCCTTTATTTTTGATATCAATCAAGCAAGTCAACGACTATTTGAAAAAAATGGCTATGGGACTTGGGGCCATTTACCAAAAATCGCACACATGGAAGATCGTATGATCGGATTAAATATTTTAGGTAAAACGTATCGTTCATGAGAATCGGCCAAGAGGATGAGACTAAAGTAAAAATTACTTTTAGCTCATCCTTTAAATTTGAAGAAAAGTACAGAAGCGAACTGTCAAAGGGAAAAGCGAAATCCTCAAAAATGTGAAAAGTGTTTTTTGAATTCCTGCTTATTTTTGAAGTGTATCACTTCTATCGCTATTTTTTTTACATATCACTACACAAATTGCTTGATTAGTGCTAAACTACATTTTGAAACAGGTTTTAAAACTGTACTAATCAATGTCTCTATTTTTAATTAAATGGAATGAAAAAGGAGAAAAACAATGGCTGATAAAGTGAAACAAGGATCTAAAACTGTAGTAGAAAGTCTGATCAATCATCATGTGGATTATGTATTTGGGATTCCAGGTGCAAAAATCGATGGTGTGTTCAATGAACTAGAAGATGGCGGCCCTGAGTTGATCGTAACTAGACATGAACAGAATGCGGCTTTTATGGCTCAAGCAATCGGGCGAATCACAGGTGAACCGGGCGTAGTGATTGCTACAAGTGGACCAGGAGCAAGCAACCTAGCAACTGGGTTAGTTACTGCTACTGCAGAAGGTGATCCTGTTCTTGCAATTGCTGGTCAAGTAAAACGTAGTGATCTGCTAAAATTGACGCATCAAAGCATGAATAACGCAGCATTGTTCCAGCCTATCACAAAATATAGTGCTGAAATCCAAGATCCAGAAACGATTTCTGAAGTAATCGCAAATGCCTATCGTATGGCGAAAAGTTCTAAAAAGGGGGCAAGCTTCATCAGTATCCCACAAGATGTAGTCGATGCACCTGTTAAAAATGCAGTGATCCAACCTTTGAGAGACCCTCAATTGGGATCAGCATCAGCTTTAGATATCGACTATTTGGCTGAACGTATCCGTGAAGCTAAATTACCCGTCCTACTTGTAGGGATGCGTGGGTCAAGTGAAAAAGAAACCACAGCAATCAGGAATTTAGTTGAAAAAACAGGCTTGCCTGTAGTAGAGACCTTCCAAGCAGCAGGAGTGATCTCTCGTCAGTTAGAAGAACATTTCTTTGGTAGAGTCGGACTATTTAGAAACCAACCTGGAGATATGTTGTTGAAACGTAGTGATTTGGTCATTGCAATTGGCTACGACCCTATCGAATATGAAGCAAGAAACTGGAATGCCGAAAAAGATGCGCGCATTATTGTGATTGATGAAACGCCAGCAGAAATTGATCCGTATATGCAACCTGAAAGAGAATTGATCGGAAATATCTCAGAAACATTAGACCTATTGACTGTTTCCTTAGAGCCACAACAAGTATCTGTTGATGCGAAGGAATATCTTGCTTCTTTACAAGAAAAACTTGCAGCAAGAGATATCGTTGAATCAAAAAGTGAAGAAGGAATCTTGCATCCGTTAGAAGTGATCAATACGCTTCAAGCAAAAGTAACAGATGACATGACTGTGACTGTTGACGTCGGTAGTCATTATATCTGGATGGCACGTCACTTTAGAAGTTATGAAGCACGTCATCTATTGTTCAGTAACGGCATGCAAACATTAGGAGTTGCCTTGCCTTGGGCTATTTCTGCGGCGTTAGTTCGACCAAACACACAAATCATTTCAGTATCTGGGGATGGCGGTTTCTTGTTCTCTGCACAAGATCTTGAAACAGCAGTACGCAAAAAATTGAATATCGTCCATTTGATTTGGAATGACGGTCGCTACAACATGGTAGAATTTCAAGAGATCATGAAATATCAACGTTCATCTGGTGTCAACTTTGGCCCAGTTGATTTTGTAAAATATGCAGAGGCATTTGGTGCGAAAGGGTTGCGTGTGACAAATGTGGAAGAATTGGATAAAGCATTGGCAGAAGGATTTGAAACAGAAGGTCCTGTGATCATCGATATTCCGATCGATTATCGTGACAATGAAAAATTAGGCGAAACGATTTTACCAGATCAATTTTATTAAGGAGATGCGAGCATGAGTGAAAAGGTATTGTATCAACACGGAACCTTAGGCGCATTGATGGCCGGCTTGATGGATGGAACTGAAACGATCGGTCAAGTACTCGAACATGGAACATTGGGATTAGGCACATTACATGGATTAGATGGAGAAGTCATTTTCTTGGATGGAGAAGCCTATCAAGGTCGTTCTGATGGCGCAGTCATACGATTGACAGGAGAGGAACTGACGCCTTATTCTGCCATTACAGACTTCACAGCCGATCGTTCATTTGATGTAACAACAGAAACAGAAGGCGAAACATTAAAGAAAGACATCCTTGACAAAGAAGATGGGAAAAACTTATTTTTAGCGATAAAAATCACAGGAACCTTCAAAAAAATGCATATCCGAATCATGCCAAAACAAGAAAAACCTTATCGAAGATTAGCCAAGATTTCTGAATCGCAACCGGAGTTCTATCAAGAGAATGTCCAAGGTACACTCGTAGGATTTTTTACCCCAGAACTATTCCAAGGTGTAGCAGCAGCTGGTTTCCATCTGCATTTTATTGATGATACCAGAAAATTTGGTGGGCATGTCATGGAATTCGAATTAGCGAATGGTACTGTTGAAAGTAGCCAAATCGAAAGCTTGGTCCAACATTTTCCAGTAAATGATCCGACTTTTGTTCAAAGCGAAATCGACTATGCAGATTTAGAAAAAGAAATCCAACAAGCAGAATAGATACGGCAATCAAGTAATCGTGGTTGTGTTACCTATAAGAATGAGAGAGTGTGGGGAAAAAAGTGTGACTTGCTTTTTCTCACACTCTTTGTTTGAGGGGGAATAGAAAGCGGTGGAAGGCGGAAAAAACAAATTTTCAACTCTTTTAAATTTATAGACTAGTCAGATCACGTTTTCTAGGCTATAATTTCTTGCATAGAAGGAGTGGATGGGGTCATGTGGACAGAGAAACAAAAAAAGGATGCATACCAGATATTATTATTACAGCAAGAAGGACTATTGGAAGCTGAAGACAATTGGTTAGCTAACTTAGCCAATTCTTCCGCACTTTTAAATGAAACCCTACCAGAAACAGTTTTTGCCGGCTATTATCTTTTCGATGGCGAAGAATTGATTTTAGGACCCTTCCAAGGACGCGTGTCTTGTACGCGAATCAAAATGGGCAAAGGTGTTTGTGGGGAGTCTGCACAAAAACGGATTTCATTGATCGTTGACGATGTTAAAACCCATGAAAACTATATTTCATGTGATTCAGCAGCACAGTCTGAAATCGTCGTACCAATGGTCAAAAACGACCAATTGATTGGGGTATTAGACATTGACTGTGGCGTCACCAATGGCTACGACCGCATTGATCAAGAAAACTTGGAGAAATATGTAGCGCTTTTAGTTGAAAATATGCCAATTAGTGTTATTTCTAAATAAAAAATGAGGATGAAACAGTAGTGTCGAGCCGAAAAAATAAGAAGAAACTGAGAGAGTTGCGGTTCGTTTTTTGGAAATGTTGGTTTATTTTTTCGATGAAAGTCCTTCTGTTTCTATGATTTCTCAAAATTTAGCGGATGAGGTGAAAGTATTGTTACTTTTACCTCATTTTTTTGAAATATTATAATGGTTTTTAGTTTTCATAATCTAATTTTAATGTTATTATCATTTTATAAAATGTTAAAACGATTAAAGGTGGATGAGATATGAGTAACGAAGAAATCATTTTAGGACAAAAATATGCTTGCCGACCGATAGGCTTAAAAAACAAAGTAATTGGCGAAGTGATCAGTAAAATGGAAAATTGTGTCGTTTTATGTGTAGAGGAATACCAAGAGTGCGACCATGAAGAAATATTAGAAAAATGCGGTAAAGTTGTCGCAAAGTATTCGGAAGTTTGTGAATTGCATGAGATTGAAGCGGTGTTTACCACACCAGCTAGAATTTATGAACATGCAGTTGTTTCTTGATCCATCACTAGTATCATATAGATAGCGCTCTGAGCAATTAAGGAGAATGCTTGAAACGGTTCATTTTACATCGGAAATTTAGTGATAAGCAGATATTTTTTAGATTTGCTCCTATCAAATAAGGATAATTGAGAAAGTTGAGGCGTGTGGTTGCTTCAACTTTTTTTGTCTTGCTACTTTACAAATATGAAGATATCGTCTATATTATTGACAAGTCAATAATTGATTAGTCAATGAAGGAGGAAAATGATGGATTTAAGAAAACTAAGCCAGTTGCTCTATCAAATCAAAATCATTAGTCAAGAGGGTACAGCTTTATTTGAAAAAAAGACCGGTTTCAGCTTGACTAGATATGAGCTGCTGATGTTTTTAAGTGAACATGGGGAATGCTTGCAGAGTCAGATCCAACTAGAGATGAAAATTGACAATGCAGCTATCTCACGGCATTTAAAAATATTGGAAGAGAAAGGATACGTTATACGAAAAAGAAATCCGGAAAATAATCGTGAAGTATTCGTTTTACTTTCAGAAAAAGCAATCAAAGAATTGGCTCAGTGTGAGAAAGATCATCAAAATTCCAATAACTCTTTGTGTCTTTCTTTATCTGAGAAAGAACTAATTGAACTAACTCGATTATTAGATAAATTATATCAAAATACCGATGAATAAAGAAAGAAGCGAAAAGAATGAGCAAAGAATTAGCAAACAATGATTTTTCAGAAATCGTATTTGGTAGAAAATCAGTACGTGTCTATGATGAAACAGTGAAAATCTCTCATGAAGAAATGTTAGAAATGATCCAAGAAACAACAACGGCTCCTTCATCAGTAAATCTACAACCTTGGCGCTTTGTTGTAGTCGAAAGTGAAGAAGCAAAAGCTAAATTAAAACCACTGATCCGTTTCAACACACGTCAAAATGATACTTCTTCTGCAATGGTCTTGATTTTTGGAGACATGGAATGCTATGAATACGGCGAAGAAATCTACAACCAAGCAGTAGAAGAAGGGAAAATGCCAGCTGAAGTCCGTGACCAACAATTAGCAGCTATTATTCCTTACTACAAAAACCTTACTCGTCAAGAAATGAATGATGTTGTAAAAATCGATGCTAGCTTAGCTGCAATGCAGTTCATGTTAATTGCTCGCGGTCATGGATATGATACCAATCCAATCGGTGGATTTGAAGCCGATCAATTAGCGGAAGCTTTTGATTTAGATAAAGAACGTTATGTACCTGTTATGATTCTATCAGTAGGTAAAGCAGTAGACCAAGGGTATGAATCTGTTCGTTTGGCTTCAGAAAAAATCACATCTTTTAAGTAAAGCGAGGGAACTAATATGATCGTAATCAATGCAAAATTTTCTATTAAACCTGAAAAAAGAAATGAATTTTTAGCAGAAGTTAAAAATTTGATCGAAGCAACAAAAAAAGAAGACGGTTGTCTAAGCTATAAATTGTTTGAATCAATTGATACAGAAAATGAATTCGTCATGATCGAAAACTGGCGGGATCAACAAGCTGTAGAAGGACATAATCAAAGTCCATTATTGCAAAAATTATTCCATAGTATGCCAGAATACAGCAGTAAAAAATCAGAGATCGTCGTTTCAAAAACAATTGACTAGAAAACAATAGCTTTCTATATATTTATTAAACCAATGAAAAACGTGAGAATTAGACTTAACTGTCGATTTCTCACGTTTTTTTGTTCTATCTATCAGGTCTTGCTACGTAGTACTCAGTCTCTGGTAAGTAACGATGTCTTCTTACTTAGTGGTTCTTTTTTCTCATTATCAAGTGCAGATGCAGCTTTGCTTTTTTTAGTTAGTTGGGAAACAGATGGTAAAGGAGGGGCCTTAAATTTAGAAACGACACTGGTAGTTATACGCCCATTTCGCATTGAAAATTGGAGATGTTCAGTAGTAACCTGATAGAGCATGAGATTAAACAATTCATTTTTGTAGTGATAATCTGGCGGATTCATTGTTTTATACAATTTCGTTTTGACTTCAAGAGTAGTCGATGACAAGAGATCCTCCCAATTGAATTGCGGATAAGCAGTTTGAGCTGCTTGGTAGAAAGAATCAAAATCAGTGTCTTGGTGCTGCCAATCATAAGTGGAAAACTTTTTCGTATCTGCTGAAGAGAACTTTAACTTTTTTTCGATTTTTTCTTTTAACAACTCTATAGTGAGCATTTTTTCTATGTAAATAAGATCATCGAAAGGACAAAGTTTTTGCGCAAGTTCTTTTGCAATCAATTCATACTGTACGCTGAAATTATCAACTGTAATCATTCTACTTTGAAGTTGACGGACAAAATATTTTTCTATACTTGGCAAAGTCAATTGTTTTGCAGCAGAAATGGTTTGATCAAAAAAAGATTGATCCTCAGGCTTTTTGCTTTTTAAATGGAAAAGACACACCATTATATCTTGTTTTGTATAATTTTGTTGATAGTTATTTATTTGTTGCTGGCGATAGGAAAATATAGAATGGAGTAATTCCTGTTTTAAACTATTCTTTTCTTCTGGTTTCATATAGTTCCCTCTTTTCGAATAACTTTTTATATAGTATGAAGTAAAAATTCCAACAATGGACAACAGTTTTTTCCGCTGTAATTAATTTTTGTTTTTGAAAAAAGTTTACTTAGTAAAATCGATAGCACAAAAATCAGAAAGTCAGCATTAGACTAGCTAAAAGAAAAAATTTTTTTCTTGATTGACAAATCAAATGAACTCTGCTATTTTATTACCAATCATTAAAACGCGATGAAAAAGAAAGTAGAGTAACCATGTACGCTAAAGAGAATTCCTGCTTGGTGAGAGGGGATGCGCATCAATTACTTGAAAATGGCTTTTGAGCGGATTTCCCGACTTTATGAAGGAAGTACGGTTGTCCCCGTTAACAAGGCACAGTCTCCAAGATGCAAACTTTTTGGGTACTGATCGAGATGAAATCTGTGAGGATTTTATGATTAAAGGTGGTAACGCATGTCCAATGCCCTTAGCAAATTTTTTGCTAGGGGCATTTTTTGTATTTGCTTTTAAGCAAAGATGACTATCTCATAAAGAGACTCATCGGACATAAAGAATTGGAAGGTGGACGAATTATGGCAGGATTTTTAGTAGTACAAACCGATTTTGGGTTGCAAGATGGCGCGGTAAATGCAATGTATGGAGTGGCTTATCAAGTTGAGCCCAACTTGATCATCAATAATCTCACTCACGAGATTGAACCATACAATATTCATGATGCAAGTTACCGTCTATTGCAAGCAGCAAGTTATTGGCCAGCGGGCACGGTATTTGTTTCGGTTGTTGATCCTGGGGTTGGTTCAACGCGTCGAAGTGTCGTGGCAGAATTAAAAGATGGGCAATATGTCATTACGCCAGACAATGGGACATTGACATATTTGGCACAATACGTAGGAATCAAAGAAGTCCGTCAAATTGATGAAGAAACACAGCGCTTGCCAGGTTCATCAGAAAGTCATACATTCCATGGACGCGATGTCTATGTATACAATGGGGCTCGACTAGCTAGTGGAAATGTACGATTTGACGAACTAGGTTCAGTCATTCCAACGAGCGAGTTAGTAACATTCCCATTGATTGCTCCTGTCCAAAATGAACATACAACGACAGGTACGATCGATATCACCGATATTCGTTTCGGCTCACTTTGGACGAACATTCCGGTGGATTTTTTCAAAAATTGGCAAATTGAATATGGACAAAGCTTACTAGTAAAAATATACTATCAAGGTGTAGTCCGTTACCAAGATGAGGTTGTCTTTGGACGTTCGTTTGCTCAAGTAGCGCCAAAAAAAGCGGTATTATACATCAATTCATTATTGAACGTTGGTTTAGGGATCAATCTGGATTCATTTTCAGCTGTATATAAGATCGGAACAGGCAATGACTGGACGATCGAACTGACAAAGAACTAAGAAAAGAACTAAGAAAAGAAGCACTTATTACGTATTAATTAAAAAGGGGTAAAAAAGTATGAGTAAAAAATTCACGGTAAAACACATTGTAGCAATTGGTATCGGCGCAGCGGTCTTCTTCATTTTGAAACGTTTCGTAACTATTCCAACAGGGATTCCTAATACGGATATCGCAACGGCGTATCCTTTCTTGGCATTGTTAGGCGTTGTTTATGGCCCTATCGTTGCAGGGTTAGCAGGCTTTATCGGTCATGCACTTGGTGACTTGACGACCTATGGGGCATGGTGGTCATGGATCATTGCTTCAGGTATTTTAGGTGTCTTCTTTGGCTTGTTAGCTAAACGTATCCCAATCGAACAAGGAACTTTTGGGAAAAAAGAAATCGGAACATTTCTTGTTGGTGAAACGATCGCCAATTTGATTACATGGGTAGTGATAGCACCAATCGGAGATATCTTGATCTATGCGGAGGCACCAAGCAAAGTCTTTACACAAGGTATCGTTGCAGGGATCACAAATGCGATTGTAACAGGTGTCATCGGTGTTATTTTGCTAAAAGCCTATGCACAGACGAAAACGAAAAAAGGTAGCTTAAATAAAGAAGATTAGAACGTGAGGATATAAAATGATCGAGTTTCATGATTTTACATTTCAATATGATAGCCAAGCCGAACCCACGCTGAAAAATATCAATTTATCCATCAAACAAGGAGAAAAGATTTTGATCATGGGACCTAGTGGCTCAGGAAAATCTACCTTAGGGAAATGTTTGAATGGTATCATCCCGCAAAATGAAAAAGGTAGTTATACTGGGAGTTTGAACATCAACGGGAAGTTGTTTGGTGAATCCACCATCTATGACCTTTCGTTAGATGTGGGGACAGTATTGCAAGATACGGATAGCCAGTTTGTTGGCTTGACAGTGGCTGAAGATATTGCATTTTCATTGGAAAACGAGATGATTGAGCAAACGGAGATGCGCAAGGCGGTAAATTATTGGTCTGAAAAAACCAATCTATCGGAACAATTAGAAAAACGCCCACAAGATCTCTCTGGCGGTCAGAAGCAACGTGTAACGATGGCTGGCGTCTTGATCGATGAAACGCCGATCCTTTTGTTTGATGAACCTTTAGCCAATCTCGATCCACAAACGGGGTATGAAGCGATTCAAATGATCGACCAGTTGTATCAGTCGCAAAAATTTACAACAATCATTATCGAACACCGGTTGGAAGAAGTTTTAGCAGCACCAATCGATCGTGTTATTCTAATGAACGAAGGAACGATCATCGCAGATAGCACGCCAACAGAATTACTAAAAAGTGACCTTTTGACAATGTATGGTATACGCGAACCGTTGTATATCTCTGCTTTGAAACGTGCGGGTATTTCTTTGGAAGAGTTTTCTGATCTAACACAGGTCGATCAACTAGTTTCCCCAGAAATAGCAACGGCATTAGCCAAGGATCAGGGAGAATTCAAAGCAATTCCGTTAAAAGAAACGCCATTACTGACACTGAAAAATATTTCCTTTGGCTTTGGGGATGAGCAAGTCATCAAAAAAATTGACTTGACACTCTATCAAGGAGAAATGGTCAGTCTTGTTGGGCATAATGGGGCAGGCAAGTCTACGCTGTCGAACCTGATCACAGGTTTTTATCCTCTTCAAACAGGTGAACTGTTGTGGAAAGGGCAATCCATTGCAAATGAAAGTATCAAGGAACGAGCCGATAAAATAGGTTACGTGTTGCAAAATAGCAATCAAATGCTATCGAAGAATATGATTTTTGAAGAGGTCGCATTAGGGTTGGAGAACCAGGGTGTCGAACCTGAGGAGATCCAGGAAAAAGTTTTTGACACATTGAAGGTCTGTGGACTCTACGAATTTCGTAATTGGCCAATCTCTGCATTGAGCCATGGGCAAAAACGCCGAGTAGCAATTGCAGCTATTTTAGTACTCGAGCCTGAATTGCTGATCCTTGATGAACCTACAGCGGGGCAAGATTATTACCATTATAATGAAATGATGACCTTTTTACGCACGTTGAACCAGCAAGGGATTACCATCTTGATGATCACCCATGATATGCACCTGATGTTGGAACATACCCGACGGACGTTGGTATTGAAACAAGGACAGATCATCGCGGATGAGACCCCTGCCAATGTCTTATCTTCGGCAGAATTAGTTGCCTCAGCAAGTCTTCGTGAAACGAGTCTCTATCGTTTGGCACAAAACAATCATTTAGCAGATGCCACCGATTTTGTGTCGGCATTCATCCAGCATGAGGAGGTGCCTACTGATGGCAGACAATAATTTGATCGGTTATTTGCCGAAAAAAACGGTGATCCATCAACTTAGCGGCTTCACTAAATTGTTGTGTTTTTTAATGATTTCAGTAGTTGGGATGATCTCGTATGACACACGTTTTTTGCTAGTGCTTGCGCTTTTCTCTATTATTCTTTTTCGAACAGCAAAAATTACGTATCGTGAGATTTCCTTTGTATTGAAATTCATCGCATTCTTTTCGATTTTGAATTTATTGACGGTTTATCTATTTGCACCAGAATATGGCGTGACGATCTATGGGACAAGACATGTGATTTTTGAAGGAATCGGCCGGTATACACTCACACAAGAACAACTTTTTTATGAGTTCAATCTGCTGATCAAATATTTCGTCACGATTCCACCAGGGTTGATCTTTATTTTGACGACGAACCCTAGTGAATTGGCATCAAGTATTCATCGAGTAGGTGGATCATATAAGATCGCTTATGCTTTTTCTTTAGCATTGCGTTATATCCCAGATATTCAAGAAGATTTTCGAACGATTTCAAAAGCACAGCAAGCTCGAGGAAATGAACTATCTAAGAAAGCCTCGTTGATGAAACGAGTACGTGGCAATTTAACGATTGCGATTCCTTTGATTTTCTCCAGTTTAGAACGGATCGAAACGATTTCTTCGGCGATGGAGCTTCGTCGTTTCGGTAAGAAAAAAAGCCGCACTTGGTTGTTAGCTAAACCCTTGAAACGCAATGATTATTTGGCATTATTACTGGTAATCTTATTGTGTGCCACAGGGATATCTTTATTGTTCATCAATGGCGGACGCTTTTATAATCCGTTTCGCTAGAGTTTTGGATACATGTCTCAAGACAAAAAAATTGGAAGACTGAAAATCTTTTTTACGATTTTCAGTCTTCCTGTTTTTGTTTGTTAGTGAAATCCTCATTGACTTACTCATTATCAAAAAAAAATTGATTTTTCGGTGGGTTTTCTGTCAAAAACAAGGACGGATCATTGTTAGATTGGTTCAATGATTTTTAATAGCTAGAATAAAACAGCAGAAGCTAATGCTTGTTGAATAGCTACAATATTTTTGTCCTTGCGGAATTGTAGACTCTCGGCTGGAAGTTCAGCGCTAGAAATCCAAATTTTCAACTCTGCATCCAAATCAAAATGACCACTTGTTTCTACAGAAAAACGTGAGATTGATTTATAAGGAATCGACTTATATTCTACTTTTTTACCAGTGACACCTTGTTTGTCAACGATAATCAATCGTTTGTCTGTAAAAACAATTAAGTCTCTTACTAATTTAAAAGCTAAATCCACGTTTTCATTAGGTACTAAGACCCCTTGTAGTTCTTTTTCTACAGATTTATTATCATGTTGTGCAGCATTTCCCATTAGTCCATCGAATAATCCCATTTTTTAACTCCTCATTTCTGATATAATAGATTTGTCATTTTAAAAGATGGTCCGTGTTGCAACACGGGTTTTAATTTTTATAAAAGAAAGCGACAAGGCTTTCTAGCAGAACCTATTCATTTGTCTTCAAATAATTCAGTTTATATTCGTAAGTTTGACCAGATATCTTCCTAAAAGTCCTTTTTTAGTTTTTTACTAAAGAGTATACTTGGTCTTCATGATCATATATTCACAAATGCCTAGGAATAGTAAATCGATATCTATGTTTAACTATATATTTATGATGACTTAAAACTGATGTGTGTCAATGAGTTAGTCGATTTTTAGTTTACAAATAGAACCGTCGAAAAATAGTTTAGGAATTCATTAGGAAAAAACGAAATAAATACAGAAATCCGTATTACTTTAGTTGTTACTGAAACTGCTAACTAATACGTGTTACATAAAATTCCGAGCAAATTGGATTTATTAAAGAATACAGTTATGATGATATTTATAATAATATTATCAAATGAGTAGTGGTAATGTGGCGAGAAAGTCGACAACTAAAATAGCAGATAAGCCAAATAAGAAAAACATTTAGATTCATGGATTTAATTATTGGAAGGTTGATGAGTAATGATCACGATTATGGATTATCCAGAATATAAAAAGAAGTATCCAAAAAAATCTATGTCAGAGTGGTTTGCGTATCAGGCTCTGTTAGTTTTAGAAAATATGAGGGAAGAGTATCAAGATGTGAAGCAACAGTTGAGTGGATCTGAGCAATTAAGAGCGGAAGAAATCATTCAAGAATATGAACAAGAATTCTTAAAGTAGCATTCACTTCAAACTATTATTAAGTTTTTTGATGCGAACTAAAAGAAGATCTAAAAATCCAGACTACAAAAGATTTTATCTGGGGACCATACGACAAATTAGCTCCTTGGATTTCCCTTTTCTCAGAATGATATTGTGATGCAAAAAAATGCAAAATTCTTTCATTCTTCTCTTTGGTAAAAATAAAAAAACGTTGATTTAACAACGTTTTTTACACCTGTTTGTTTGTCTCAACAATACACAATGGAGACGGCGGGAGTCGAACCCGCGTCCAAACACATCGACACTTAAAAATCTACGTTCATAGTCAACTCATTTGAGGTTTCGCTTTACAGCTTGCCGAGTGACAGGCATTCTGTATTGCTAGTCTGATGATCTCTTTTAAACTTTACAGACGGAAAAGTTTAACGTATCCCACTAAATTTGAGACCCTTACTCGAGCACATGGGCGATGCCGAGAGGATCTACGCTAACTGTTTTTAGGCAGCTAAAGCGTAAGAGTTGTTTTCGTTTTTAGCAGTTATATTTAACTGTAACGTTTTAACGTAGACGTAACCTACGAAACGCAATTCAAGCTCGAACTGTGCCTGTCGAATCCGTAACGTCCCCGTAAAGATACAAGGGTTACGTATATTTTCATACAAAGCATAGTATACCATAATCGTTCTTTTTTTCAAGGATAAAGAGTTAATTCAGAAACATTGGATGATACGGTAAGCACCAACAGTTCTTAGTATAAGGAGTTACCGCATCATTTCCTGTTTGATCTAAATCAAGTCGAAATGCTTCAATGCGTGGACGATTCCACCTTCAGTATTTTTCTTTGTAATAAAGGTCGAAAGTTCTTTCAAGCCATCATACGCATTTCCCATAGCGATTTTATTGTCACAGGCTTCAAGTAAAGCAAAGTCGTTTGGACCATCGCCAAATCCAAATGTCGGTACATCTGCCAAATCCATTTCTTGTTTTAGACGTTTGACACCAACACCTTTAGAAATCCCTTTTTTAACGGTATCGATAGAGTAAGGGCCATTTCGATAAAATGTCAATTCTGGAAAATGTTCATGGTAGTATTCATCACCTGATTTTGACAGGATCAATAGCATGTTGATTGGATGATCCAAGAAAGCATACGGATTGATTTCTGGAACAGTTGAATGAATGAAATCGTACGCTTCGATCATTGTTTGATCGTGGCCAGTACACCAAATATTTTGATGATTATAAAAAGATAACTGGTGACCCTGGCTAGTGACATGATCGAGCATTCTCTGACACTCATCGGTAGAGAATTTTTCTGAATGAATTTCTTTTCCATCTACGCTGATGTAGGAACCATTCATCGTTACCGCAGAAGTAATACCGGCATCAGACATGATATGCTTGATCTCTGCTTCTGTTCGGCCCGTCGCAATGACTGGCAAAACATTATTTTTTTTCAATGCTTCCATTGCGTTTGCCACTTCGGGTGTGATCTTTGAACGAGAATCTAATAAGGTTCCATCAAGATCGAAAAAAGTAATCGCACGATAATTTGACACACAAAAAACCCCTTTATTATTGGATTAACTCTATCTTAACAAAGTTTGAATAAAAGACAAACGTTTCGTGAAGAATTCCTGAATATATTGGTTCAAACCAACTTTTAGAGTATACTAGAAGGAGAGATTTAGGAGGGGATTGGATGATTTTTTTTACTGTCGGAATCGGATTGTCATTCATTGGGATGCTGTTTTTACTTGTACCTTCTAAAGGGAATATCCCGTTTTATGGCTACCATTCACCACGTGCAGTCCAGTCAGAAGAACATTTTCGCTTAGCGCAAAAAACGAGTGGTAAATACTTTTTGCTTTTTGGCTTATTGATGGCGCTTATAGGCTATTGGCTAAAAATTACAGGACATACGAATTTTTTTATAATTGAAATGCTGGTGTTGGTTTTTCCAATCATGCCTATTTTTATATTAACGGAAAAAAGACTTCAAAAAATGGATGATGAACTTGGGAGGAATAAAGATGAATATTTTGATGATCGAAGATAATCAATCCGTATCAGAAATGATGCAGATGTTTTTTTTGAATGAAGGATGGGAAGCAACATTCAAATACGATGGTAAAGAGGGGCTAGATGCATTTCTAGAGAAACCGAACTACTGGGATATGGTGACGTTAGATTTGAATTTACCAACGATGGATGGAATGATTGTCGGACGTGAGATCAGAAAAGTGTCCAGCACGGTACCTATCATTATGTTGACAGCACGGGATTCAGAGAGTGATCAAGTGATCGGCTTAGAGATGGGGGCAGATGATTATGTTACAAAACCCTTTAGTCCATTGACATTGATTGCACGTATGAAGGCATTGCATCGCCGCAGTGAATTAGTCGAAACAAAGGATGAAGCTGGGAACGCCGATCAGCATTTTGATATCCAAACGGACCATTTTAAAATGAACACGAAAACACGTGAAGCTTATTTAAATGAAAAACCAATCGAAGGATTGACACCAAAAGAATTTGATTTATTGTTTACGTTAGCTAAAAAGCCTCGCCAAGTGTTTTCACGGGAACAACTTTTGGAATTGGTGTGGGATTATCAATATTTTGGAGATGAACGCACGGTTGATGCGCATATCAAAAAATTACGCCAAAAAATTGAAAAAGTAGGACCGCAAGTCATCCAAACAGTTTGGGGCGTGGGCTACAAATTTGATGATTCTGGTGTTGCCTAATGCGGTATCTTTATCAACAATTATTAGCTTTTTGTGGGATGATCGTCCTGATTATTTTGATCGTAGGGGTTTCGTTTACACAATTGACGAAACAAACGATCGAAGAAAACAACTACCAACAATTGTTTGGTTATGCAGAGTCAGTTGAAAAATCGACGCAAACTTATTCGGATACATTTCCGCAGATGACACAAGATCAAGCATTTCAAAATGCACTCTTTTTCACTGAACAAGTCTTGTCTGAACAAAATGTAAATTTTATTTTTATTGACAAAAATGAGCGAGTCATCTATCCAACAAATAATACGATATTGGCTTTTTCGATAAATTCGAATCAGTGGGAAAATCTGCGAAGTGGTCGACAAGTAAAATATACCTCGAACAAGAATATTTTAGGACAAAACCAAGCAACCTCTTATGCACTTGTTCCTTTTAACTTAGACCATGAATTTTATGGCGGATTGGTGGTTAGTCAGCCAGCTAGAAACATTGATAATAGTGTACGTTCTGTTACTCTGAATCTTTTCAAAGGATTCATTTTTTCGAGTATTATTGCCATCATCGGAAGTTACGGATTTGCAGCTTTTCAGGTGAAACGAATCAATCGTTTAAGAAATGCGACAAAAGAAGTGACGAATGGTAATTTTGATGTTCAATTACCTGTACATGATAAAGACGAATTTGACGAACTAGCTGATGATTTCAATAAAATGACGAATTCTCTAAAAGAGTCACAAGCAGAGATCGAAGAGCAAGAAAATCGTAGAAGGCAGTTTATGGCAGATGCGTCGCATGAAATGCGTACACCTTTAACGACGATTAATGGATTACTTGAAGGGTTAGAATATAATGCAATTCCAGAGAATCAACGGGACAATGCCATCAAGTTGATGAAAAATGAAACAGAGCGGTTGATTCGCTTGGTCAACGAGAATTTAGACTATGAAAAAATACGAACAAATCAGATCAGTATGGTCATCAAGAAATTCAATGGAACAGAAACGCTGGAAAATATCGTTGCACAATTAGAAGCGAAAGCAGAGGCAGCTGGCGATGCTTTGGTACTGAATGCAGAACCAGATATAGAAATATATGCAGATTATGATCGCTTTGTTCAGATCATGGTCAATATCATTCAAAATGCGATTCAATTTACAGAAAATGGAACGATTACGATCTCTTTGGAAAAGGGGTATCTGGAAACAATCATCAAAATACAAGATACCGGTATCGGGATGTCAGAACAGCAGATGAAGAGCATTTGGGATCGTTACTATAAAGTAGACCCGTCAAGAAAAAATACCAAATATGGTGAATCTGGATTAGGCTTGCCGATCGTTCAACAATTGGTTCGTCTCCACAAAGGTAAATTGGAAGTTGAGAGCGAACTAGGGAAAGGAACGACCTTTACAGTTAAACTGCCAGATGTTGAACTCTAGAGTACATGGAAAAAGAGATCGAGACAAAAGTCATTTAGGTTGTTTAGGTTTGAGAAATTGGAGAAAAAAAACGAACAATACATTTTTTGTATTGTTCGTTTTTTTGAAAGTTCCGAAAAAAATGACTTTTGGACGCCGTTTATTTGAGAGAGGCTGGGACAAAAGTGTTTAACTCCGAGAAATAAGAAGAAATGAACGAAAATTGCTTTTCAAATTTTTGTGAATTTCGGCTTATTTAAGAAGGAGTTGCTTTTTGCTCCCGCCTTTTATTCGAGAGTTTGTAGCAAACCTAATTTTTAGATTTGTCTACATTCTTTTTATTTATCTTGTAAGGAATCTACGTATTGACTGCGAGCAATCGTCTCATCATGTGTAAGAAGTAATAGTGCTACGTTTTGTTTTTTGACTAGACGTTCAAGTAAATCGAGCAGTTCTTGAGTTTCGGCAACAGTTAATAGATCAAAAAAATCTTCTAGAATGATTTGTTGTTTTTTTGCTAATAAAGCATGTAATAATTGTAATTTGATCTTTTCAAAAAGAGTAAGATCATCTGGCTCTTGATCTAGTAAAAACGAGTCTACATTTAGTTCTTCTTGGAACATCAAACGGGACTGCTTATTTTCGGGAATGTTCAAGAGTACTTGATCTTTAACTTTTAAATAAGGAAACAATGGCCAATCTTTCTGAACAAGTAGAGGTTCATTTTTACTTGTAAGAAAAACTTGCTTTTTTAGTTCCTTCAAAAGTTCAAGATTGTTGTGGTCACTCTTTTGATAGAGTATCGCAGTGAGTTTACCGTTGGAAAGGGTACGATCAAATGGTGTCAAAGAAAATCATCCTTCCTTTTTTTAACCGATGATAAAATATAGAAAATTGGAGAATACTCAAGGACATACTAGTACCTGCCAGCATAAGAACTGTTTGGTAAAATCCTTTTAAAGTGTCAATAAGGAAAAGATCATTCACAAACTCAATCTTAAAGAATGTTTGTTGATCCATTGGAATAGCTAATTTTGATGTAGTTGCTAAAGAATGGATATCTGGCATATCAAAGAATTTCAAACAGAGAAAGTTGATTTGTTGAATCATTTCTTGGTAAGAACGTTGGAAGAGCACGATCCATAGTAATAAGACCGTACAACAAATCAATAGAGGCAACATCAATTGCCAAGCAATAAAAAGAAAAATTTTTCCTTTAGATAGTCCAGCTAAACGCCAGTTGATCAATTCTTGACTATCCTGACGAAGCGATCGTTGAAAGAAAAAAATGAACATCACAGAAAATATAGTCAATAGTATGACAATAACTTTCAAATAGAATTGTCTTATCGTAACGATTGAGGGCAAGTTTGCTTTTACTGCGGTAATATCTAAAAAATTGAGACGTTCCTGTACTTGACTATAGATAGTCGTTTGTACATGGTAAAGGTTACAGGCAAGCATCAATAAAAAGGCAGCAATACTTGAAAACAGACAATAAAATATCGTCTGTTTTTTATAGTAGACTAAACGAGCTGTTGAATACCGAATCATTCTCATCTTTTTTCACCTCTAATCAATTATAAAAAATGAATATGAATAAATTATGAAATTCGTATAGTGAAATAACGAATTCCTTTTTTGATAATAAAAAAGCAAGCCCAATAGATCGAGCTTGCTTTTAGTGCTATTTATCTGTTTCTGCTGGTTCTGATGATTCAGTTGAAGTTGTACCGTGTAATTGTTGGTATGTCTTTGTTTCGTAGAGATCTTTTGTTGATTGTTTATTGTTTTTACTGAAGACACTTGTTGATTTATCGCCAAGTGTTTTTTCTTTTTCGGTCAATTGTTCAAGTTGTTTCTTATAATCAAAATCAGTAGCTTCGATTGGTTTTAAACCGGTGTCCGTAGAGAAGCGGAGTAAATCGCCGTTATTGATTTGGTCAGAAACAGCCAATTGTTTGTTTACTTTTTCTTTCAGTGCATCAATCTCATTTTGTACTTCTTGGCTTGGCTCAGTGATTGCTTCACCTGTGTTGTTATCATATATCGTACCACCATAGAACGTATATTTAGGTGTAACAAAATCGCCATCTCGGAAAGCAACAAGTTGCTCATGATTTTTAGAGAACAGGTCTTGTCCCAATTGGATATAATTCTTTGTATCTACCCCTAAAAGGTGGAGCAGAGTAGGAAGTGCATCGACTTGGCCACCGTAAGTATGATTGATACCACCATTGGTTTGTCCTGGTACATGGATCATGTAAGGCACCCGCTGCATTTGGGCATTGTCGTAATTGCTCCAAGTATCACTTGTTTTGCCAACAAGCTCAGCTAACGATTTATTTCTTGAATTAGAAATACCATAGTGGTCACCATATAACACGATCACTGAATTGTCGTAAAGACCGCTTGCTTTCAAATAATTAAAGAATTCCTCAACAGCTGTATCTAGATAATTTGCAGTTGCAAAGTAGCCATTGATCGTTTCATCATTTGTCGAAGCTAACGGGAACCCACCTTCATCATTCGTGAATTTCGAATAAGGATAGTGATTCGATACGGCAATAAATTTTGAATAGAACGGTTGTTGCAGATGTTCTAGATATTGTACAGATTGTTGGAAAAATGGTTTGTCATGCAAGCCATATTGGAATGAATTATCATCATTGACATCATAGTAAGAAGCATCAAAGAAATAATCATATCCCAAGTTTTTATATGTTTCATTCCGATTCCAGAATGTACCAGCGTTACCATGGAAGGCTGCACTTGTATAACCTTGTGTCTGACTCAAAATATCAGGAGCTGCTTGGAAGGTATTTTTGCCACCCAGTTGGGTAAACAAGGAACCTTGATTTAATCCAAATAATGAATTTTCCATCAGTGTTTCAGCATCACTTGTTTTACCTGCTTTGACTTGATGGAAAAAATTATCGAAACTAAATGTGCTATTACTGTGATATAAGCTGTTAAGGAATGGTGTAACTTCATGTTCGACACCATTTTCATCTTTTAACTTATAATCCAGTAAAAATTGTTGGAAGCTTTCCAAATGGATATAGATGACATTTCTGCCTTTGGCGATACCGAACATATCCTCATTTGGTTGAGCGTAGTGCTCTTTGACATAGCTTTCTACCTGTTTCATGTCATTCGGACTAGCTTCTGCACGAACTTGGTTTGTTTGGTATGTTTGAACACCGTCATAAACCATGAAAGCATTCAGACCTAGATATTTGACAAGATAGTCACGTGAAAATGTACGAGTGAGTAATTCTGGGCGATCAGCTTCTGCTAAGAAGAGGTTACCAGAAAAAATCATGACTGCTAAAGTGGAAATAGCAAAGGCCATTCTTGCACGGATAGGTTGTGGGTCCATCTTGATTTTTTTAGTGATCAGTAATACAGCGATGACCACAAAATCGATCCAATAAAGGATATCGTAAGGTCTGAACAAACGGATGGCACTTTCTCCTAAACCACTTGCTACTTTTCCTGCACCTAGAATCGTATTGATCGTGATAAAATCGGTAAATTCACGATAATAAGTCACATTAGAGAAAAGGAGGAGGGTCAAAAGAAAATAAATGACCATCATAGTGATATAAGACGCCTTTGTCCGTCTCACGTATAGTGCGATTCCTAATAACAGTAAAGTTGTAGCAATCGGGTTGATGAACAATATAAAATATTGTATCCCGCTTTCTATGCCCAAGTGAAAATCAAATAAGTAGGCAAAAATTGTCTTTAGCCATAATAAAACAGCTAATAAAGAAAAAAATCCAAGCCTTTTATTCAAAAAGTTGGGTGTTTTTATTCGTTTCAACATCTATCTTCCTTTCCGCACTCAAAAATGTTCTGAGTGTTGTGAAGCTAATATTCCTCATTTTATATATTCCCCTTTATTCTACTAGTATGAAAAATAAGTGTCAATCGAAACCAAACGCTTTCATGCCTGATTAAGGATTTCTTTATGTTTTGTGAACGCTAGCACTAAGACAGAAGACCTGATTTTTGGTATACTGAGGAATGAAAAAGTTAAAGTAGGTGAGTCCATGAAAGTACAAATAAAGAAAAAAGCTGGAAATCGTATAAAAAAAGGATACCCACTGATCCAAAAAGAAGATCTAGCCCAAAATTGTGGAGAAACAACGGAATGGATCGAGTTAGTTGATCAGCAAGGAAACTTTTTAGCTAAAGGGTATTTAGGAAAACAGAATAAAGGAATTGGTTGGGTCTTAAGTCGAAAAAACGAACCATTCGATCAATCCTTTTTTGAAAGAAAATTTTTAGAATCAAAAGAAAAACGTGCTTCTTTTTTATCGGATGAACAAACGAACGCTTTTCGTTTGTTTAACGGTGAAGGTGATGGGATTGGCGGACTGATCATTGATTATTATGATCGCTTTGCTGTTTTTTCTTGGTACAATGAGACTCTTTATACTTACCGTCAATCAATAGTTGCTGCGTTTCAACAAGTGTATCCAGAAATCCAAGGCGCTTATGAAAAAATCCGCTTCGAAAACAATGAGTTACCGGAAAGTAGCTTTATTTTTGGAAAAGAAGCGCCAGAGCCTTTAGTGATCAAAGAAAATGGCGTGCGTTACGCAACTTATCTAAATGAAGGACTCATGACAGGTATCTTTTTGGACCAAAAAGAGGTTAGAGGTGCTTTGATCGATGGATTAGCTTTAGGAAAAACGGTTTTAAACATGTTTAGTTATACAGGTGCGTTTTCAGTTGCTGCAGCGATGGGCGGTGCTCTAGAAACAACGAGTGTGGATCTAGCGAAGCGCAGTTTGAAAAAAACACAGGAACAATTCGAAGTGAATGGACTAGATGTTGCGGCACAAAAGATCATTGTTATGGACGTATTTGAATACTTTAAATACGCAAAACGAAAAAAGATGACTTATGATTTAATCGTACTAGACCCACCAAGTTTTGCTAGAAATAAGAAAAAAGTTTTTCGAGTGGCAAAAAATTATGGCGAGTTAATAAAAGACAGTCTCGACATTTTGACAAATAATGGACAGCTGATAGCTTCAACAAATGCAGCGAACGTGAGTACTGAGCAATTCAGAGAGATGATCGAAGAAGAATTCATCTCAGCAAATGTCAAATTTGAACAAATAGGGTACTATCACTTGCCGCAGGATTTTCAAACCATCGACGCCTTTCCAGAAGGAGATTATCTAAAGGTATTTATCTATCAGATCAGGAAATAAGAAGGAGGGGTAGAATATGGTCCAAGTTAAAAAACTTACTATAGGCACAGGACGACCTAAAATTTGTGCCCCCATGGTCGGCGAAACACGTGAAGAACTTTTACGTGAGGCGATACTTGCTAAAGAAGCAGGGGCAGATCTAGTTGAATGGCGTGTAGATTGTTACAAAGAAGTATTTCAACAGGAGCAAGTGATTGAGACATTAGTACTCCTACAAGAAATGCTGGATGGCTTGCCATTGCTTTTTACCTTTCGAACTGTGGAAGAGGGAGGAAAGCAAGACATATCGATCCGAGAATACCATGATCTATACCAAGCAATTATTCATACAGGTCTGATCGACATGGTCGATTTAGAATTATTCAAGATTGAAAGTCTCGAAAAAGGTTTGTTGGAAGAAATCAAGCGGCTAGGAATACCAATGATCATCAGCAGTCATGACTTTAAAGAAACTCCGGCTGATCCAGTTTTATTGTATCGTTTGAATATGATGGAACACTTTGGCGCAGATTTTGGAAAACTTGCGGTTATGCCCAATAATGAGCGAGATGTGTTACGGTTGATGGAATTGACAAGACGAGCGGGTGCGTTTGTTTCTATGCCATTGATCACGATGTCCATGGGCGAACTTGGGATGTTCACTCGTTTATCGGGGCATTTAACTGGATCAGTCATGACATTTGGTGCTTTAACAACCGAAAAAGCTTCTGCTCCAGGACAAATTCCAATCAAGGAGCTAAAGCAGATCCTAACGACTTTAAATGGCGAGAATAGAATTTGAAGGTGAGAATGTGGCAAAAAAGAAACAAGTAAAAACCAACGCAATTCGCTTGGTTGAACAAAAGAAAATCCCTTACACAGAGCATGAGTATGAGTGGGATGAAAATCATTTGAGTGCTGCTGCTGTAGCTGAAAAACTTTCTGATGGTGAGGATCGAATCTATAAAACGCTTGTGGCTGTTGGTAACAAGACAGGGCCATTAGTAGCGGTCATACCGGGAAACAACGAACTTGATCTAAAAAAACTAGCCAAGGAATCGGGAAACAAAAAAGTTGAGATGCTTCATTTAAGAGATTTAGAAGCAACAACAGGTTATATCCGTGGCGGCTGTTCGCCTATTGGAATGAAAAAATTATTTCCCACGTATTTAGAAAAAACAGCTCAGACTCATGAAACGATCATTATTTCAGCTGGCAAGCGCGGACTTCAAATGGAACTAGCGCCAGATGCAATCTGTACGTTGACGAATGGGAAGTTTGCAGATCTTATCCTCTAAAGAAAAGCAATAACAACCTTAAAAGAGGTTGGGACAGAAGTGTTTAACTCCGAGAAATAAGCCGAAATTCACGAAAATTGCTTTTCAAATTTTTGTGAATTTCGGCTTATTTCCGAAGGAGTTGCTTCTGCTCCCACCGTTTATTCGTTTTTAAAGAATGAGACAAAAGTGTTTCTTACTTTTGTCCCACGCCCTTTTTGATTTCTCTATATCCATTTAGCGCAAAAATGCGGCATTCATTCCAGCAACATGTCCAGTTGCAAAGGCTGCGGTAATGTTGAACCCTCCTGTATAGCCATTGACGTCCAGTAGTTCTCCTGCAAAAAATAAACCTTGGAGCAATTTACTTTCTAAAGTTTTTGGATTAACTTCCTTAAGGGAGACTCCGCCACCAGTGACAAACGATTTTTCAATCGGGAAAGTCTTACTGATTTTGAAAGTGAAAGATTTACAAAGTTGTATGAAAGCCTGGATATCTTTTTCAGTCGTGTGCAAACCTAGTTGATCTGTTAGCTGACTTTTTTCTAAGAAAAAGAGAAGTAGTCTTTCTGGTAAAAATCCATGCCAAGCATTTGCTAAAGTTTTTTTCGATTGCTTGCTTTTTTGTGTCAGTTCACTCGTTAATTCCTGCACTGAACGTGTAGGAAAACAATCTAATACTACAGTAACAGGCTTCTCTGTTTTTTTCAGTTCTTGATTGATAAAACTGGAGCATCGAAGAGCAGCAGGCCCAGAAATACCAAAATGAGTGAAGAGCAGATCCATCACATGTTCGGTCACTACTTTTCCTTTACTATTCAGAACACTTAGAGAAATATCTTGTAGAGAAAGTCCTTGTAATGACTTATCTGTGATAAATGGTTCTTCTGAAATCAGTGGGGATTCCGTTGCGTAAAGCGGCGTAATGGTATGCCCTACTTTTTTCAGGATTTTATAGCCATCTCCTGTAGAACCAGTCGAAGGATATGTCCGTCCGCCAGTGGTCAAAATAACGCAGGGTGAATTGAATTCTTCAAATTCAGTCCGTACACCATAAATTTTCCCATCTCGATGGACTAATTTTTCTACACGTGCCCCAAATAACATCGTGACGCCCAGTTCCTTTAAGCGATGAAGCAATGCTTCAATGATTGTTTTTGATTTATTTGTCACAGGAAACATTCTCCCGTGGTCTTCTTCTTTTAAATGCACACCTTGGGATTCAAAGAATTCCATGATGTCAAAGTTATTCCATTGAGAAAAGGTACTATACAAAAATTTACCGTTTCCAGGGATATGTGCAATCAAATCTTCAACAGGACGATTATTCGTGACATTACATCTGCCACCGCCGGTCATTAATAATTTTTTCCCAGCTTTTTTGTTTTTCTCAATCAAAAGTACTTTTGCACCATGTTCTGCAGCACTGATAGCAGCCATCATGCCGCTCGTACCTGCACCAACAACAATTACATCGTACGTCATTTTCATTTTCTCACCTCAAAGAAAGTGTAGCATATTTCGAGGAAAGAAAGCAGAAAATGTTTTGAGGAACGAGGGTAAATAGGCTAAAATGTAAGAAGATCATAAAAGGAGCGTGAAACGATGACAAATGCAACAGAGTATGTACGATTGATTCAAGAAAAACTTCATCAACAAGACAATGGACAAGAAGAATTTCTACAGGCAATTGATGAGTTTATGCCATCAGCTACCAAGTTTTTAGAGAAACATCCTGAATACATCAATCGTAACATCTTGGGTATACTGACCGAACCGGAAAGAATCATTCAATTTCGAGTGCCATGGCAAGATGATGAAGGAAACTGGCAAGTGAATCGCGGGTATCGAATCCAATACAATTCAGCTATCGGACCTTATAAGGGCGGATTGAGATTTCATCCAAGCGTCAATTTAAGTATTTTAAAGTTTCTTGCATTTGAACAGATTTTCAAAAATAGTTTGACTGGTTTGCCAATCGGTGGCGGAAAAGGCGGAAGTGATTTTGATCCTAAAGGAAAATCGGATGATGAAATCATGCGCTTTTGTCAAAGTTTCATGCTAGAATTGTCGAAACATATCGGACCTTCTATCGATGTTCCTGCTGGAGATATCGGAGTAGGTGCAAGAGAAATCGGCTACTTGTTTGGAGAATATAAACGATTGAAACAATACGATGCTGGTGTTTTGACAGGTAAACCGCTTGATTTCTGGGGAAGTAAGATTCGTACAGAAGCAACTGGCTACGGGCTAGTTTATTATGTTAAGCATCTCTTACATGCAGAAAACGATTCATTCGCAAATAAAACAGTTTTTGTTTCTGGTAGTGGGAATGTCGCTATTTATGCGATAGAAAAAGTACATGAACTAGGTGGTAAAGTAGTTACATGCTCAGATTCAAGTGGCTATATTTACGATCCAGAAGGGATAGATCTCTCTTTATTGAAAGAAATCAAGGAAGAAAAACGTCAGAGATTGACGGAATATGCTAAAGTACGCCAATCTGCTGTCTATCATGCGGATGCTTCTGTTTGGACATTAAAGGAAAAAGGAGAAATCGCTCTTCCTTGTGCAACACAAAATGAAATCACTGAAGATCTCGCCCGTAATTTAGTAGAAAATGGGGTAACGATCGTAGCAGAAGGAGCAAACATGCCATGTACCTTTGATGCTGTTTCTGTCTTTGAACAAGCGGATGTCTGGTACTGTCCAGGAAAAGCAGCAAATGCCGGTGGAGTTGCTGTTTCAGCACTAGAAATGAGCCAAAATTCACAACGATTGTCGTGGGAAAGTGAAAAAGTCGATCAGCAATTAGATGAGATCATGCAGACGATTTATCAAACTTGTCGTAAGACTGCTGCGGAATATGGCAATGAAAAAAATCTTTTATTAGGCGCAAATGTCGCAGGCTTTGAAAAAGTCGCAAAAGTAATGTATGCCCAAGGTTTGGTGTAATAATTGAAATTTTCTTGGAAATATTAACCTCAAATTACTTATTTGCTTGAAAAATTGTAAAAAAAAACGTAAAGTATAACCTGTATATTGATCTTTTAAGGAGGAATAAAAAAATGGCACATATTCATTTTGATTATTCAAAAGTTGCACCATTTGTCAATGAACATGAGTTAGGTTACATGCAAAGCCAAGTATCAATGGCTGACAAAGTATTACGTGAGGGTACAGGTGCAGGAAGCGACTTCCGTGGTTGGATCGACCTACCTACGAATTATGACAAAGAAGAATTTGCGCGTATCAAAGAAGCAGCTAAAAAAATCCAATCAGATTCTGAAGTATTAGTAGTTATCGGTATTGGTGGTTCATACCTAGGTGCCCGTGCTGCGATCGATTTCTTGAATCACACATTCTACAATCTATTAGATGGGGACAAACGTCAAGCACCTCAAATCTTCTTTGCCGGAAATTCAATCAGTTCAACGTATATTTCTGACTTGATCGAAGTAATCGGAGATCGTGATTTCTCAGTTAACGTTATTTCAAAATCTGGAACAACTACTGAACCAGCGATTGCCTTCCGTGTCTTTAAAGAATTACTTGTTAAAAAATACGGACAAGAAGAAGCAAACAAACGTATTTATGCTACAACTGATAAAGCAAAAGGTGCTGTTAAAGTAGAAGCAGATGCAGAAGGATGGCAAACATTTGTTATTCCTGATGATATTGGCGGACGTTTCTCTGTATTGACTGCTGTAGGTTTATTACCAATCGCAGTTAGCGGAGCAGATATCGATGCATTGATGCAAGGTGCTGCTGATGCAAGTAAAGCATACTCAAGTGACAAACTTGAAGAAAACGAAGCTTATCAATACGCTGCAATGCGTAATATCCTTTACCGTAAAGGCAAAGTAACAGAATTGTTGATCAACTATGAACCAGGAATGCAATACTTCTCAGAATGGTGGAAACAATTATTCGGCGAATCAGAAGGAAAAGACCAAAAAGGCATTTATCCTTCAAGCGCAAACTTCTCTACTGACTTACACTCATTAGGTCAATATATCCAAGAAGGTCGTCGTAATATCTTTGAAACGATCGTTAAAGTGGAAAAACCTCGTAAATCAATCACAATTCCTGAACAAGCAGAAGATCTAGATGGATTAGGCTACTTACAAGGAAAAGAAGTTGATTTTGTAAATACAAAAGCTTTCGAAGGAACATTACTAGCGCACACTGATGGCGACGTGCCAAACTTATTAGTTAAAATTCCAGAAATGGATGCTTACACATTAGGTTACACAATGTACTTCTTTGAAATTGCTGTAGGTATCTCAGGTTACCTAAATGGCATCAATCCATTTGACCAACCAGGTGTTGAAGCGTATAAGAAAAACATGTTCGCCCTTCTAGGCAAACCAGGCTTTGAAGACCTTGCTAAAGAATTGAACGAACGCCTGTAAAATAAGGGATTCTAAGTAGTTAGTAAAAATACGTACCCAAAACATGTTGGCTTTAAAATGAAATATGGTACCCATTCAGGTACCCAAAACGAAAGGATGGCTTTTTTAGCCATCCTTTTTTGGTAGTGAAATTATTTGGCCAGAAACTTTTCGTTCCTGATTATTGATGTAATCATTGAACTTATTTGATGCTCGTTCAATGACCTCCGTTGAAACTTGAGCATAAATTTGAGTAGTAGAAATATCTTTGTGTCCCAACAACTCTTTTATATCCTCAAGTGGAACACCAGCCTTTCGAAGAGTTACTGCATAAGTATGTCTACCATCGTGGACTTTGATTTTGGGCAAGCCTGCTTTTCTAGCGATTCTATCACTTGCTCCGTTTGTGCTACGACTACGAATAATATTCCCTTTAGATTTTCCAGTAGTGAAAATAAATATAAAATCATCTATTGTTTTAGTAAAAGGAAGAGCAGAAGAAGTGTTATAAAAATAGTTATAAAAATCAATAAAACCTTGTTGTGCTCGATCAGTCATGATCATTTTACGAGTACTATTTAATGTTTTCGGATTATCAATAGCTATTTGACCAGAATTTAGTTTACTTTCAGCTCTATATATCCTTTGCTTGTTCACATCGATATACTTGTTACGTAGGTCAATGTCTGACCATTTCAGGGCCATAACCTCAGCTTTTCGTAGACCACAATCATAAATTGCTAGAAAAAATGGATACCAAAGAGGATCTCTTTCCTTCGCAGCATACTCTAGAAACTTATCTACTTGTTCAAGAGAATAGAAGTTAAGTACTTTCTCTTGAGCTCTTTTAGGGAACTCAGTGTATAAAGTCGGATTTTCATTTATATAGCCTAATTGTATTGCTTTTTTAAAAGCGTTGGAGAGAGTAGCATTTACTACTTTTACAGTGTTATAAGATAATCCTTGCTTTGATCGTCCAAGACCTTTTTTTGTGAGTAGTTCATTGATGAACGCTTGATGTGCAGAACGGTCATAATTTTCAAGTTTATAGTTACCTATATAAGGATTGATGTAGGTTTCAATATTTTCTCTATGAACAATTCTAGTGCCTTCTTTAACATTGGTTTTGTATTGAGTTATCCAAATCTCTAAGTATTCACTTAAGGATAATTGTTTAGGATTGTTAGTTTTGTGGGTGCCAGCAGCTAGTTCTCCTTCAAGAATTTTAGCTGCTTTTCTGGCTTCTTTTTCAGTGGCGAAATTTTTTTTGTGAATTTTTTTAGAATATCCTTTTCCTTTATGTGTCCCAGCATAAACAAAATACTCCCATTTTTCCACGCCAGACTTAGTTGTGTACGATTTGATAGTAGCCATTATTCTACACTCCTAAACATAGATTTTGGCAATGAATACACTTCTGGTTTATACCATCCTTTTTCATAAAACTTATCCATTTTTAATTCTTTTTCTTGTGGAGAGAATAGGGGCATGGTTACCATGTTGCCAGTTTCAATATCTTCTTTCATTTTCAATTGTTTAAGTAAGACTTCTTGATATTCTTCTTCACTATAGTAATCATTTGTCAGTATTGGATAAATCTGCACCTCTGGAACATCTTGTCTTAATCTATCGCGCAATTCGTATGGTGTCATCATTAAAAATCAATCCTTTCGTAGTTTGTTCTAATTAGTAAGAATTTATATATACATACCGCCTTATTTGAAATTAAATTAAGTGTAATCTCGTATACATAAATATCGAATACGAACTTATGTTCTTTTGTATTTAAAAAGAAAAGCCCGAAGGCTGATCTTTTTTATTGAATAGCATAATCTTGCTTGCCTATTTCATCCCCAGCAATTCCTTGGGTAGCTACAAGTGTCGCAGGGGTAGTGGTATCTGTTAATGTATAAGCGACAGCATTAGAAACAGTACCACCTTGCTTAATTTTATTTGTTTGAGTATTTAAGTATTGTTCATCTGGTAAACTCGCTACTTGTAATTTGTTTTCCATATTAGGATCATTATCTTGAATAGCAGAGAAAACAGCCATCCAAGCCGTTGTTGGATCAATATCTTTTCCAGTTTTATTAGTAGTATCATACCAAAAAGCAATTACTGGTTGGTCGCCATATTCGTTTCCTGGTTTTCCAGGTTGGATAACAGCATGTTTGGTAATTTTAATATCAATGTCAACTAAAGAAGCAACGCCGTCTTTAAACGTAGCTGTTTGTTCTGAACTTGAAATTTCTGCTGTAGAACTACTGCTTTCTAAAGTTACAATTGTAGAAGTATTAGTAGTTGCTTCTTTAGATGTACCAGAATTTGAATCATCATTTCCACACGCCCCTAGTGTAATACTAGAAATCAAAATCAATCCTAACCCAACTATTTTTTTCATAAACTCCTCCACAGATAAATTAATTTTACTCCCACTTCGAGGCAGGAAGTAGTAGCCGCCAATTTAAAATTAAAAATTTGTACATTTTTCAGAGACCCCATACAAATTCGTTAAATTTTCAAATTTAGAGACGATTTTTATAAATCCAATAATTCCTTTTTCTTTATATTAAATTCTTCTTGGGTGATTATTCCGTCGTCTAAAAGGTCTTTATATTTTCTTAATTCATCAGCAGGAGAAAATACTTGATTTTCTGCTATAGTAATTATTTGTTCTTCAGAGGTTTCTTTTAACAATATATCTAAAGTTGATAATATCTTGTCAGCTTGTAAAATAGCATTTTTGTATAAAATTGAGTTACGTTTTGTTTTCTTACTGATTAAAGGTAAATATATAACTGGCTTGTCTAGGTCATTCATATTAATTTTTATATTGAGGCGCTCTACAATTGTATTATTTTTCTTTTTACCAGTAACTGCTCCAACAATGGCTCCTACACCACCAAAAGCTAAGGCACCCACAGCAGCTCTACCTAATCCTCCAGAAGAAATAGAAGTTCCATTTTCAACTAATTCGTAACTATTTATTTTGTCTAAATCATAAATAAAACCAGAATTAAAGAGACCTTTAATTTTAAATTGGCGTTTTTCTGTATCTATAAAAATATTTTTCTCAATTGTTCTATTAGGAGTGAAGTCTTTTAGTTTTCTTAAGTTTTCTTCTTGTTGTCTCTTTTTTTGTAATTTCTTTTCTTCATTTTGTTCTTGGATTAATAATTTATTTTTTATTTTTTCCTCTTTATTTTTGCTATTACCAAACAAACCCATTCTTTTCACTCCATTACTTTATATTTGTAATATTTGGAAATTCATACTATTTTGCAGCAATCAATCAAACCACTCGAAAACGCCTACAGTTCCATTAGCCTTAAATAAGATTTTATAGTTCTTATAAGTTAAGCCTTCTGGATAAATTTTAGAATATGTTCTAACAGCATTTTTTAAAGCCTCTGTTGTGATTCCTAAAAATTCTGCTGATTCCCACATAAATGTGAATCTTTCATTATAACAGTCTATAAAATCTTGGGGAGTAACAAGCAGTGTAAAGCCAATGTCTCTAGCTTTTTGTTCTTGCTTTCTTTTTTCGTTTGTGTCCTGATCGACAATATCCCCAACACTAGATAAGTGGTGACCGATTTCTTCAGTTATAGTGCTCGCCATTTCTTGAATTGATTGCTCTTGATTTAAATAAACGACATTATCAACATACAATCCTTTTTGTTTTTCCGGCATATACTTTTCAAATTTATATTCTAAATTGGGAAATTTAGACATGAATTTTTCGACCTTATCCACTCAACAACACCTACTTACTGTGATCTCTATTTTTAATGTAGTCAATGAAATTTAATATCTCTCTCATTTCATCATCTGAAACATCATCATCAATGTGAGTAGCTACTGTCATTTGTTTTGAACTTAGTTTGGTTTCGTTAGATGAATCAATATATCCCGCTAAGGCCATTAACTTATCGTATTGCACATTATAAGCTTCAGATAATATTTTTAATGCTTCTGGAGTAGGATTGATCGGAGTGCCTCGTCTACTTACGCCCTTTTCAAGATCGGAAATATAAGAATGGCTTAAGCGTCCATCTATTCGTTCAGAAACACTTCTTAACGACTCTTTTCCGCGTAATTCTCTTAAGTACTCTCCTAAATTGTTCGACATAGTTTCCACCTCCTGGAATTATTGTAATATATAGCTTACATAAAATATATAAAAAAAGTGTAATTTATAGTTGACAAAATGTAGTACATGTTTTACAATTGTTTTTGTAAGACATGGCGTACAAGAAAGGATGATATAAATGAGCAATTTAGTGCGTGAAACTCGCGTTTCTAAAGGCATAAGCCAAACTAGATTAGCTGAAATGGCTAAAATATCTCGTCCGTATCTAGCAGATATTGAAAAAGGTGAGAGTAATCCGAGTGCACAAATAGCTATTGCTATAGCTAGATCTTTAGGAACCACAGTAGAAACTATTTTTTTACCAAAAATGTCGTACATGGACGACAAGGGGTCTACCAAATGACACGACAAGAAAAAATAAACATCGTACTTGATGCTAGACCTAGACTAATCCACATCATCAAATGTGCGAATGATGATCAACTTGATCGTCTAGTTGAAGAAGTTCAAAAAGAACTTGAACGAGAATTGAGCGAAGCAGCTTTTGTGTGATTCATTAGCTTAATTCTATATGGATTTTATTCATATTGATATAGGAGTGAATAAGAAAAAGGGGATGAAATAAATGGCAAAACAATCAGCTGTCATACGTAAATCGTTAACCGAAGCGATTCGTAAGAATGGCGCAACAAAAAAGGAAATAGCGGGAGAAATCAAAGTATCGCAACAATCGTTAAGCGACTGGACAACGCCACTTAACACTAAACCAGTAACGTTAGAAAATGCCCAAGCGTTAACTGATTATTTTAGAGATACCGACTTTACGCTTCAAGTGATCCATGAATTTTTCGGTTTATTCAAATCGATCGATGGTGATGTTTATAGGAGAGATCCTTCATCTTTAGACAAGTTGCAAATGATTGAATCAGATGAACGCAAACAGAAAAAACAAGAAGTTGAGAAGATTCTTCTCAAACAAGTGAATTACTTAACTGTTGATGATCGTCAACAAATCATTGCATATGCTTATGAATTTTTAGATGAAATCATGGTGGAAGTAACACTAATAAGTGCGTTGTGTGAAATGCTTGGAATTGATATTCGAAAGCTTAGTGAGCAACGGCTGTCGTACTGGATCGCACAAGGATATATGAAAGGATGATAGAAAATGCAAATTTTATCTTTTGAACCAGTAAGGAGAAATCACACAGTACAAAAAGAAGAGTTAAGAAGAGCTATTGAGATTTCTAGGTATTTTAGGGTATCTCCAGCAACAGTTACTCGTTGGACTCAAAGAAAAGAAAATCCATTGCCTTCGAAAAAGAAGGGGAATGTAGTTCTTATTGATCTCAATGTTGCAAAAAAATGGTTTGAGGAGGTCTGAAAAATGAAAATGTCAGACGTTGTGTTTGTAGGTTTTATTTTAATGTTACTTGTTTTGGTGTCTCACTATAGCGTAGTAATTGGTTTTGTCTTTGCAGGATTAATGTGTGTAATCAACTTTTTAGACGTAAAAAGACCGACTAGCGACGGCAATCGCTAATCGGCAACATAACAAAATATCTTATCTGTATTTTAGCATGAAAGGAAGGCTAAAACAATGAACGATTTTGGACAAGCATTAGATCAGTACTTAACTACTCCAGAATGGGGCACACCACACGAAGAGGAGGAAGACGATGAGTAAGTCTATTTTAGAAATGAGCCATCAAGAATGGCTTGAGGATCGTCAAAAAGGTATTGGTGGTTCTGATGTTGGAACGATTTTAGGATTGAACAAATGGAAATCACCTTATCAATTATGGCTTGAAAAAACAGGGCAAGTCGTACTTGAAGAAACAGCAAGCGAGCCAGCTTATTGGGGCAATATCTTAGAAGAAGTTGTTGCTAAAGAATTTCAAGAACGGACAGGTAAAAAGGTTCGCAGAAGAAACCAAGTCTTTGAACATCCACTGCATCCGTTTCTAAGAGCGAATATTGATCGGGACGTAGTGGGAGAAAATGCCATTCTGGAATGCAAAACAGCCAATCAATTTCTCGGTAAAGAATGGGAAGGCGAAGAGGTACCGCTTAGTTATCTCTGTCAAGTTCAACATTACATGAACGTTCTAAACAAAGACTATAGTTACATCGCTGTCTTAATCGGTGGTCAAAAATTTATCTGGAAGCGGATTGAACGAGATCAAGAGTTGATCGATACAATCACTGAACAATTAGTAGAGTTTTGGGAAACGAATGTTCTTGGAGGCATCGAGCCAGTTATTGACGGTAGTCAAGCGACAGCTGATTTCTTGAAAGAAAAGTATGCAGATGTTGAAGACGTTCAAACGGCGTTGCCAATTCGTTTTGATGAACTAGTTGAACAGAAAAACGAACTCAAACGGACTAAGAAAGAAATTGAATCAGCTATTCGACAGGTGGACAACAAGATCATCAGTGAATTAGGTAAACGTGAAGCTAGTATCGGGATCACTCAAAAATACATCATCAGTTGGAAACTTGTCCGTACGAGACGTATGAACTCGAAGAAACTAGCAGAGAAATATCCAGATATCGCCAGCGACGAAGAGATTTATAACGTTACTGAATCCAGAAGACTAACTGAAAAGGAGATCAAATAATATGGCAACAAATGAATCGTTAAAAAATCAATTGGCAGCAAAGCCACAGAAACAAGTTGCACCAGGCCAATTAGGACTTAAAGCTTTGATGAATACTCCAACAATGAGAAAGAAGTTTGAAGAGGTGCTTCACGATAACGCTAATGCTTTTATGTCGAATGTGATGACACTGGTATCAAATGATAGCTATCTTGCTGACAGTGAGCCGATGTCCATCATGAGCGGCGCACTGACTGCTGCAACATTAAATCTTGGGTTAGACAAGAACCTTGGATATGCCTATCTTGTTCCATTTAATAGTAAAAACAAGCAAACAGGAAAATGGGAAAAGAAAGCTCAGTTCTTACTCGGCTACAAAGGGTACATCCAGTTGGCTCAACGATCAGGTAAATACAAAGCGTTGAATGTCATTGAAGTATATGAAGGCGAGTTGAAGAGTTGGAATCGTCTTACTGAAGAGTTTGATTTTGATCCAAACGGACGGAAGTCAGATGAAGTTATTGGGTACGTGGGTTACTTTGAACTGCTAAACGGTTTTAAGAAAACCGTTTATTGGACCAAGCAAGAAATAGAGGCTCATCGTATCGCGAACAGCAAAGATCGTGACAAAACCAAATTAAGCGGTGTGTGGGCATCGGATTATAATGCGATGGCTCGAAAAACTGTTCTTAGAAATCTCCTTTCTAAATGGGGAATTCTATCCGTCGAAATGCAAGAAGCTACTACATCAGACGAAAAAGTTCAAAAAGTTCAAGAAGATGGGAGCCTCATTTCTGAAACAGAAGTTGAAGAAGATATCCCTGAAAGAAAAGAAGCAGAAAAAGTGGAAATAGATACTGACAATGGATCAACAGCATTTGAAGAATATGCAGAATCAGTTCAGGCAGATGAATCACAAGAATCGCTGTTCGATGCATCAAATCCACCATTAAACAAATAGCGAGGGAGTTATCTCCCTTTTAACATCAAAAGGAAAGGAGGAACACAATTGGATTACATCGGACAGCTTAATGCTTTTGACAATTGGCTTGAATATAACGAGCTTGGCGCTGGTCCCCAACTGCTTTGGTACAAGCTTATGGCTATAGCAAACAAAAGTGGATGGCAGAGCGAATTATCGATTGCTAATACAAGGCTACAAGCAATGACTAAAACGTCTGAAAAAACATTGATTAACAATCGTAATCAATTGATCCAAAACGGACTCCTTCAATATAAAAAGAGAGGTCGCACTAAAGCAGGTATTTATCTTATTACTGATTTAACTGGAAATTTTACAGCAAAAAAGAAAGTAATTGATACAGTAGAAAATCCCACTACTGGAAATATTACAGTAAATAGTAAAGTAAATCCGAAAGTAAATAGGGAAGTAAATCCTTCAGTAGATTCTACAGTAAATTCTTCAGCTTATATAAACAATACAAAACAAGACAATACAAATAAAGAAGATGAAGACGACTTAGGCGTGTACGAATTTATTCAGGTCAGTTGGGGTAAACCACCAACAGGTCTTTTGCAAGGTGCATTAGGCCCAATGATCAAAAAATGGGGATCAGACATCATCCTGTTTGCGTTTAGACTAGCATTTGAGAATAGCGTTGAAATGCCCGGTCTAAAAAAATACGTTGAGGCAATATTGGAATCGTGGAATAAGCAAAATATCAAAACATTGGACGATGCTCTGAAAGCTCAAGAAGACTATAAAAATCGTAAGAAGAAACAGTCTTACACTCCGAAATATCAAAAAAACGTCCGTCGAGAAAAATTGCCTGATTGGGTTGATAAACCTCAAAAAGAACAAAAAATTGATCCTGAGAAAAAAGCGGAAATCGATGCTAGATTCGAAGCCTATTTTTCTCGGACAAGTGATGAGAAGGAAGGCGCAAGCAATTGATCACAACAAAATATGGCAATAAGAAAACTCTCTATCGTGGTATCAAGTTCGATTCAAAAGCAGAAGCAGAGTACTACGATTTGGCACTGTGGCAAGCACAGGCGAACGGCTGGAAAGTAAAACTTCAGGAAAGATTTGAGCTGATGCCGAAATTTGAACTAGACGGAAAGAAGTATCGCAAGATCGAGTATATTCCTGACTTTACATTTTATAAAAACGGCAAGCTTGTCAAAGTCGTAGATGTTAAAGGAATGCAGACAAAAGACTTTAAGATCAAGGCAAAGTTGTTCTGTCATCAATATCAAGTGCCGTTGATATTAGCTAAAAAATATCGGAATACGTTCAATGAAGAGCGTTTTTAAAGAGGTGGTCCATCATGACAACAGAAGAAGTGATTCAAATGCGTATTCGAAGCCTTCAGCGTGAGATTGACGATCTGGAACGAACAAAGGCAGTGATGGTCAATGAAACGGCTAGAAAGGCAATCGATTTGCACATAGAGAATTTAAGAAGGGAAATTCGTAGATTGGAGGAATGAATGTGGATAAGAAGGATGCAATAAAACGAATTGCTGAATTAACCAAGTCAGAATCTTGGCAAGAAGACAAAGAAATAGTTGCAGAAGTCCAAAAGCTCGGTAAATCAATGTGGACTGAAAAGTCCAAACGGAGAACGCCGAGAAAAATCGCAATCTGGCATGGTGATCGAATTCTAGTAACAGGTACTGCTGAACAGTTATCTGAAATTACTGGGCTGAGCAAAAACATTATCTGGGATAGAGCGAAGAATATGGATATTGATTCTAAAGGACGACAATTTAAGTATGTGGAGGAGAAAAAATGGACGAACTAATCACAAAAGTAGAGCAGTGGGCAAAAGATAAGGGATTAAACCAGGCAGATCCAAAAGCACAATTTTTGAAAGTAGCTGAGGAATTCGGAGAAATCGCTTCAGCAATGGCAAGAAGTAATGATGAGCTATTTAAAGATAGCGTAGGAGACGTTATCGTCACGCTGATTATCCTTTCTATGCAAAAAGGGACAAACGTACAAGAGTGTTTAGAAATGGCATACAACGAAATCAAAGGACGCACAGGGAAAATGGTAGATGGTGTATTCGTGAAGTCGAGTGATTTGGAGGACAGCAAATGATAAAAAAGCTCATTCAATTCAGCATGGATTTATATGATATCGAATCAGGAGCAACAGTATCTGTGGAATCGGATCATCTAATTATAAATTTTGGTGGAAAGCGCCAGATTATTTTGTGGGTAGTTGATGATGTACTGTTTCCAGAAATCGTTCATGATTTCGAAGAATCAAAAGCTGTTGAGTTTGAAATAGTGAAAAAAGTAATGGAATTGATTGAAAAATACGAGGAGGACAGCGAATGATACCGAGATTTCGATCGTGGTACACACCATTTAAAGGTAAAACAATTGGACAAGAAATGAAATATGGGCAAGCAGGAAGGTTGATCACTCATGCTGAAATGGCTCCAGATAAATATGTGCTCATGCAATCCACAGGACTGAAAGATAAGAATGATGTGGAGATATTTGAGGGGGATGTAGTACTGGTTAATGTAAGTAATGGTTTTGATCATTTAGTTAATGAAAAAACGGTTGTACAAGAATCCGAGTTTCATTCTGGATTAGTTTGTAAATCATTAATTAGTGGAATGGAATATAGAATATTCAGCCACCAAAAGATGGGATACGAATATGAAGTCATCGGAAATATCTACGAGAATAGCGAGTTATTGGAGGAACAGCGATGAATAAACAGGAATTGATTAATGAACTAGCTAAATATGTAAAGCGTTATGAGAACGCAATAGATGATTACAGCCAAGGAAGACGTGGAGCTTATAAGGTATCTTTGAAATTGGCAAAACAACTAGACGAACCGCAGAAGCCAAAAACAGAAGTATTTAACCACGATGAAAAGTTCGTTGTGAAATGGCTTGATCATACGACGGGATATCACTATTCACTATACGACGCTATAAACGATGCTGGATCTGAGCTTAGATCGTGGATGAAGATTGGATTCAATTCTAACAAATTTGCTAGAGCGTTCATGTCGATGGACTACGAGGTCGAGAAAGAGCCGTTATGGGCAATAAAGAATGCCGATGGAAACTATCTTACTAAATGTGCTTTATGGGGAAAAGATGGAGTAAATTATAGTTTTGAATGCAATCCATCTCATCGATTGCTTTTCACTGATAAAGCAACAGCGGATGCTGCAGCATTGTTGGTGAATGGAACAGTGGAAGAGGTGGCGGAAGGATGAGTGAATTGGTAATAATCATTTTAGTATCTACGTTAACATCTATTGTTATTTCTTTTTTCATGATGAAATTTTATAGAAGAATGATCAATAAATGGATGGATAAATTTTTTGAAGAGGAAGAAAAGTTGATTAAAAAATATTTATTAATAAAAAGTCAAGGTGACTCAGAATGAACAACAGACACCGCAGAGTAGCAAAACTAAGAAAACAAGAACTGAATGTGTTAAAAGTAAATTTTGAAAAAGAATACGGAGTTTCTGTAGAAGAAGCATATAAAGTGGCAAGTCAGTGTGTTGCTGATGCAAGTGATGCTATTCGTAAGTTTGGAATTTCGATATTAAGTGATGATCGTAAATGGGAGGATACAGAATGAAGATTTATGTAGTAAAGTTTGGAAATCAATTTTACAGAAGTGATGAACGTTCTATAGGGGCTAACACATTATCCATTGTAGACATACTCCAAAGCGCAAGATGGTTTGATAATCTCGAAGAAGCTAACCAAGTTTCACGACGACTTGGTGGATTAACGCAAGTATATGAACTGGTCACTGTCGATCATGAGGGGGTAGAGTAATGAAACTAAAAGACGGATTTTACGCTAGTAGTCACGGCATCGGCGGTTTAATGCTAGATATGCCGACAAAGAACCCTAAAACACGTAAGAAACCAAAAGTCAAAGTCGGTGACATGGTTCGCTGTGAAGCAGAAGGATTCATCTATCCGTTTCGTGGATATGTAGAGCATCTCTATAATCACTCAGCAATCATTCGTATTGAAAACACGATGAAATGTGACAAGTGGTTAGCGAAAAGTAAAGAGAATTTAGCAGTGGTGAGATTGGTGGATATTGAACTAATCAATGGCAAATAAAAAAAGCCGGATCGCTCCGACTGATGTAATAAATCCGACAAGTTTATTATATCACAGGAGGCAGCTATGGAGTTAAAAGGAATTGAGTTAAGTGACATCGAAAAAATGCAAGGAGATCATTGTGCAATCATCATTTCAAACGGGCAAATGAAAAGTGTAAAGCTTCCTCCGTTTGGAACAATAGTCATAGAATCCCATTGCAATAAAGTCAAGCAAGTTAAAGAAGAAGTGAAACAATTATTTTAAATATCGTCCTACCAGAAAACTGGCGGACACAAGTTGACAAGAACTTTCTTGTTGATTTGTGTCCGCTTTTTTGTTTGCGAAATTATTGAGGAGGCTATCTATATGAATGATTTAATTCAGGAATACAAGAATGACTTGAAAATGTTGAAAAAGCAACATCAAAAAATCTTAAATAAACGATATCGCACACCTGTCAAAGAACATGGGAGAGTGATACATAAATTAATTGATGATCGTTCTCCTCAAGATATAGCAGATCAAAAAGTAATAGCAGAAGCTATCTCTACTACAGAATATGCATTATTCTGGCTAGAAACAGGCAGAGAGAAGCCTTTCGATGATGAGCAAGCCAAGAAGATACCAAAGCATAGAAGAGCCGTTAAACTGGCAGATATAGATGTTATGAGCTATCAAGTTTATTTACAGGAAGTAGAAAAGCCAGCAGAAGAGACGATTTCTCCGAAGAAAAAAGAGATGTTGCTCCAAGTGACGGAGATAGAATCTTTATTGTCTAATAAAGAACTGACATTATTCCATCTGATCAATAAAGATCTATGCACTTATGGAGAAGCTGCTGAAAAAATGGACTTAGCTGTTGGAACAGTCAAATCCATGTCTCAGAGGATAAAAAATAAAATCGATAATTATTTTGAATATGGACACCAAATCAACCTTTTTGAGATTAGCTAAAATTTGTAAACCATTCCCACCTATAAGTGAAGTCAATTATTAGATTAGACACTCACAAGTTAATTCATTCTTTTATTCCGAATAATTGTTCTTCAAAAATAAATCATGCATCGTTTTCGATGCTTCTTCTTTAACGATAGTCAGTGGCAACCAACATAAATAAAAAGGATGTGAACTCAACTCCTCCTAAAACGTTCTTATTATCTATTTGTTGTCACTGGCTATTTCATACATATTATAGGGAGGCAAGCTGATGAGGAACTACTGGTATGTGTCATTGATCAACGATTATCCAAGATGCAAAGATTGTCGTGATAAAAGAGTTGTTCAATCTGTTCAAATGAAAAGCAAATATTCTGTTATAGAGATGATCAGAGAAGCCGAACCGAATGAAATTGATGCATGCCGTTTAGTCTATTGCGGTCATGGTTTCTATTCAGATAAACACATAAAGGAAAATCTTTCAAAGTATATTTAAGTACAATCAAGAAACTGAGAGGTGGTGAGAATGGTTGAACTAAAAAATAATAAACAAGAACAATTTGCAAAAGAATATCTAATTGATCTTAATGCAACGCAAGCGGCCATTCGAGCCGGATATTCCAGCAAAACTGCATATTCTCAAGGACAACGGTTGTTGAAAAATGTTGAAATTCAAACTCGTATTTCTGAATTAATGAATGAAAGAAGTCGTAGAACAGAAATAACTGCTGATCGTGTGATCCAAGAAATAGCTAAAATTGCTTTTTCGGACATCGGAGAATATATGACTTGGGATCAAGATGGAAATATAACCATGCTTTCAAGTGATAATTTAGATACGAGTGTAATTCAAGCTATAAAAAGTAATCGAACTTTACGACCGATTGGCGATGGAGAAGAAGTTATAGATTCATCTTTAGAAGTGAAGTTTCATCCTAAACTTAAAGCTCTTGAGTTGCTTTATAATCACGTTAATGGTTCAGACAAACTATCTAAGGCTCAGGTTAGAAAGGCAATTGCTGAAGCAAAAATAATTGAAAATAAAGCAGATAAGTTAACTGCTGGAGGAAAAGTCAATAATCTGCTTCAAGCTCTCTTAGATGTTAAATCTGGAGGTGATGGAAGTAATGGAACTGAAGTTTAGCCCGAAACAGATTAGTAATATTAATCAAGTGGTTCAAGGGATTACTTTTGAATTGAATGAAGGAACACCTCGTAGTGGGAAGACAACTTCCGATATTTTTAAAATGGCTGATTTTTATTTGAGATCCCCTGATCAAAACCATCTTGTAACTGCTTATAACCAGGAACAAGCTTATAGAATGTTTATGGATGGAGATGGATTAGGCTTGGTTCATATATTTGATGGTTGTTCCGATATACGACACGATGAACATGGTGATCATCTGTTGTTATATGCTCCAAACGGTGAAAAGAAAATTTATTATAAAGGCGGAGGGAAGATAAACTCTGTTGGGGCTATCACGGGTATGTCTTTAGGAACGGTGACATTTCTCGAATTTAATCTATTGCACAAAGACTTTATCAATGAATGCTTTAGACGGACATTTGCCGCTGAATGGCGTTACCACTTAGGAGAACAGAACCCACCAGCGCCAAACCATCCTAATATTGAATTGCTTGAACGTTTTGAGAAGTCAGGACGTTTTTTATTTCGTCATTGGACACCGAACGACAATCCAATTTTAAGTGAGGAGCGAAAGAAAGAACTTTTTGATGAGCTTTCTAGTAGTGAATATCTTCTAGAACGTGACTGGTACGGACATCGAGTATTACCGCAAGGTGTTATCTATGCTATGTTTGGCAAGAACAACAAAGCTACCGAGATAAAGGGGAATATAATTGAAACTTTTTTTACTGCAGATGGTGGGCAAGCTGATGCTACGACTTGTGCTTTTTGGGTGGTTACTCATCACGAAGGAAAGTTTTATTTGTATCGTTTAGCTAACTACTATCATAGCGGAACTGAGACTGGAGAAACCAAGGCGATGTCTATATACGCTAAAGAAATCAAAAAGTTTGTCGAGTGGTGCTATACAAAATGGAAACATCTTCCTCGATGGAACTGGTTCTTTGTCGATCCAGCATGTAAAACACTAAGAACAGAACTGGATTTAATTGGTATTGAGACTGATAAAGCTGATAATAATAGTTCTGACAAAGTTTCGAGTAATGGATTGAAAATCGAAGTCGGCATTGAACGTCTCCAAAATACGATGACTAGTGGACAATTCATCATCTTGGAAAACGGCGAAGAATATGATCACTACAATTTTGAAAAAGAAATATCTATGTACGTAAGAAATGACAATGGATTACCGATTGATAAATATAATCACGCTCTCGATGAAGCGAGATATGGAAACAATTATTTCTACAAAACTTACATCGCCTAGAAAAGAGGTGGACGAATGTTCGATAAATTAAAAGCTTTGTTTAGGATTGGAGGTGCAAAAATAGGAATGGTTGAAACGTTGAATAGTATCACAGATCATCCAAAGATTGCTATGAGTGATAGCGAATTAAGTCGAATAAGGAACAATAAAGAAATTTATAGAAACGTTTATGGGGACATAGAATATATCAATAGTGATGGTTATAGGCAGACGCGTCCTTTTCACTCGTTGAACGTATCCAAAGTAGTGTCCAGAAAGTTATCTAAGCTAGTATTCAACGATGGATGCAACATCAGTTTGGATGATGAAAAAGCTGATGAATTTTTGCAGTTGGTATTTGCTGACAATAAATTCAGGAAAAACTTCGGAGAAGAGCTAGAGGCTGGTTATGCCATTGGCGGTTTAGCTTTGAGGCCTTACGTAGATACTAATTCAGGTAAAATCAAAATCTCATTTTGTCGAGCTGATACATTTTTCCCTCTACAATCCAATACCAATGATATTTCAGAAGCAGCTATCGCTACTGTAACTCAGCAAGCCGAGGGACAAAAGACAATCTATTATACTTTGCTAGAATTTCATGAATGGGTTGACGGAAAGTACCGCATCAGAAACGAATTGTATCGATCTGAAGAACAAAAGCAAGTTGGTGTGAGGATTCCTCTCAACTCTTTAGAAAAGTACAAAAATCTGCAGGAGGAGACAATCTTAGATGGTTTTAGTCGTCCTCTTTTTGTGTATATAAAGCTAGCGGGTAAAAATAATATTAATTTAGATAGCCCACTAAGTTTGGGTGTGATCGACAACGCTAAGCGACAATTGGCAGATATCAATGAAAAATACGATGAGTTTATGTGGGAAATAGAAGAAGCTAGAAGGAAAATTTTAGCATCTGATCACTTTTTCAGAGTTAAATATGACAGCAATGGAAAACCAGTGAAGCGGTTTGACAGTAAAACATCTGTTTTTCAGCAGCTTAAATCTGATGAACCTTTTATTGATGAATTCGCTCCATCATTGCGATCAACTGAATTTATAGCAAGTATCAATTTCATTCTGCGAATTATTGAGCTCCAGACAGGCTTTTCTAGTGGAACATTTAGTTTTGATGGCCAGTCTGTTAAAACAGCGACTGAGATAATTAGTGAAAACTCTGAAACTTTTTCTACTCGGTCAGATAATGTTCTTATTGTAGAAGAAGCGTTGAAAGAATTGATCACTACGATTTTTGAACTTGCTGAGGCATACAAGTTATTTAATCCTGTCAAAGAATTAGGAATAAATATCGACTTTGATGATGGTGTTTTCCAATCGCAAGATGCCAAGGCTGATTATTACTCTAAACTAGTAACAGCTGGCTTAACATCTAAGTTAACTGCTATTCAAAAACTTACTGGAGTTACAGAAAAAGAAGCAAAAAGGATAGTATATGAGATTAGGGCTGAAACTCTTGATATGGATTACTCAGAGCATGAGCAAAACATAATTGAGGGACAATTAGGAAGTGAAGAATAATGGTTTCTCCACATCAGTTAGACTTATGGTCTTCTAATATGGCTCATCTATATCAATCGTTAGAAGGCGAATTAATACGTATTATCATCAAACGATTGAATAGTGGGCACGATAATATTTTAGATTGGCAAAGAGAAAAACTGCAACAGTTGCATCTATTTAATAAAGAAACTGCAAAAGTGATTTCTCAAATAACAGGAATTGCTGAATCTGAAATTGAAAGTATGTTTGATAGCTCAGGAGAAAAGATAATCAGAGACTTAAACAAACAACTACCTTACGATCCTAAGACTTTGCCATCGAACCTAGACAATGTCATGAAAGCTTATCATGATCAAGTATGGTCTGACATAAACAATTATGTGAATCAAACGTTACTATCTACCAATTTTGGCTACGGAACAGCTACCGCTCAAATGTACACAGAAATAATTAACAAAACGACTGCTGCATTTAACAGCGGTCTTTTTACATTCGATGAAGCACTAGAAAGAACGATTCAAGGATGGGCTCAAAAAGGTATTAAGTCTACTTTTATTGATAAGGGAGGGCATACATGGAGCCTAGAACGGTATGTTAGAACAGTTTTAAAGTCTACCCTATCAAATGCCTATGACACATTAAGAAAAGACCGCATGAGCGAGTATAGTGTCCACACAGTGCTAGTCACAAGCCATATGGGAGCAAGGCAAGCATGTTCAAAGATTCAAGGTCATGTGGTTGACTTACGACCCATGTCTGAATTACCTCCCAATTGGAAATATAGAAGTATTTACGATCCATATTGGCAAGCAGAATATGAAACTGCAGGCGGGCACCGAGGTGTAAATTGTCAACATATGCATATCCCATTTATTCCTAGTGTCAATACAAATAATCAACCTAAATTCAACGAAAAAGAAAATAAAAAGGTTGCGGAGTTAACTAAGAAGCAACGCTACCTAGAACGTCAGATTGTGAAATATAAAAAGAATAGAATGGTCTCAGAAGCTCTCAGACAAGACGAAAACGCAAAAGAGTGGGCGAAGAGAATTAGAGCCGCACAAAGTCGATTGCGTACTCTAGTTGATTCTAATGAGTATTTGAGTAGAAATTACGTAAGAGAGAAGGTATACACACCTATTAATACCTTACTGAAAGATTTTCACTATGATGATTTCTAAGTCTAATCAACGATTAGGCTTTTTTATTTTGCCTAGACCTGCTCGGAAGTCTCTAAAAGACGGCTCACAGTGGGAGTTGCCACTCTAAAAACACTTAGGAGGAAAAGAAAATGAAAAAAGAAGATCTTATCGCTTTAGGAATTGACGAAGAAATTGCTAAATCAGTTATGGCTTTACATGGGAAAACTGTTACGCAGTTAAATGCTCAAGTAGCTACTGCAGAACAAGAACGTGATCAGTTCAAAGAACAGCTTAACTCTAACCAAACAGAACTAGATGCACTTAAAGAAGCTGCAAAAGGTAACGAGGGACTGACTCAACAACTTGCAGATTTACAAAGTAAATTTGATGCTGCCAAATCTGATTCTGAAACAAAACTTGCAGAGCAGCAGAAAGATTTCGCTATCAAGTTAGCTTTGAAAGAAGCGAATGCGCTTGATGAAGAAATTGTGCTTGGTCAACTAGATAAAGACACTATTAAAGTTGTCGACGGTAAATTACAAGGTTTTGAAGAACAATTAAAAGGACTTCAAGAAAGTAAATCATTCTTATTTCAAGAAGCAAAAGACCCTGAACCAACTCCGCTGACACCAACGATTGTTACCCCTGGAAATCCTGCTGGTTCTACAGCGGGTGGTAAAAGTATTGTACAAAAAATTCAAGAAAGATTAGGTGAATAAATATGGCTTTAGTATTAGACTCAAAAGATTTAGCAACCATTGACAAAGAATTTAGAGCTGATTCCCAAGTGTGGGATGTCTTAACACAAGGTGCAAAAAGTATCACTGCAGCTGACTTTGTCGGAGCAAACGAAGTACGTATCAACAAAATGTCAGGATTCGTGGATGCAACACAATACAAACGCAATGGAGAAAATGCACGCAATCAAATTAGTATTGAAAAAGAGACAATCAAGCTTACTCATGAAGACTGGTTCGGTTATGATGTAGATCAATTAGATCAGTCCGAAAGCGCAGCGTTGACTATTAATAATATTGTCACAGAACATAAACGACTAATTACAGTTCCTCATCGTGATAAAGTTGCTGTTCAAGTAATGTATGACAATGCAGGTAAAAAAGTGAACGAAACTTTAACGGAAGACAATATTCTAGCTGCATATGATGCCGCTGAAGAATATATGACTGACAATGAAGTACCTGGTGGCTACGTAATGTTTGTATCGGCAGCTACTTATCGTTTATTAAAAAATGCCAAAGGTGTTAGCAAAACATTCACGACAAACCAAATGTCTATTAATGGAATTGACAGAACAGTAGCTCAGATTGATGGCGGTGTTCCTATTCTAAAAGTAGCGAAAGATCGTTTTTCCGGAATAACTATTGAAGATACACTTAACTTCATTATCGTTCCGCTAACTGCAGTGGCACCTATTGTTAAGTTTGGTACAGTCGACACAGTGCCGGCATCACAAGATCGAAGCGGCTATCGAGATACGATTAAAGGTTTAGATTACTATGATGCTATCGTATTCGATAACGCTAAAAAAGCCATCTATGTTTCTTACGTCCCAAAAGCGTAGCCCCTTCAAGTGTTACGTTGAACAAAACAACACTAACGCTTGAAGTAGGGGCAATTGAAACATTAACGGCAACTGTTTTGCCTGAAAATGCAGCTGATAAATCTGTTCAGTTTTCTTCTAGCAATACAGCAATTGCTACTGTAACTCCTGTACAAGGAAAAGTCACAGGTGTTGCCAAAGGAACAGCTACAATTACTGCGACAACAGTAAATGGTAAAACAGCGACATGCGAAGTTACTGTAACAGAAGCAGGAGGAGGGGCATAGTTCCCTCTTCTTTTAATAAGGAGGGATATTATATGCATTATATTGAATTTGAAGAATTCAAAGATCTTACTGGGAAAACAGATGACTTTAAAGCTGCTTTCGAAAAGCATTTGTCAAAAGCAACTGCTGTTCTAGATAGCATCACTAACTATTTTTATCAATTTAATAAAATTGAGGAAGATCCAATTGGTTTTCGTGTAAAACAATTTAAGCTAGCTTTATGTTCACAAATTATATATTTCGATGAAGTTGGAGCAGATACTTATGAAAGTATCAATAATACACCACAAAGCTTTTCTGCTGGTAGAACAAGTATCTCAAACTCTAGTAGATATAATCCTTCAGGAAAAAATGAGAGTAAATCACTTGTTGCCGAGGATATCTATATTTATTTAGAAGGAACGGGTTTGTTATATCGAGGTGTACTATCATGGTAATGCCTAAACCTCCAGTACAATTTCTAGTGGATTCTTTTATTTATCGAGAATATTTAGGAGAAGGAGACTATAACCAACCTATTTATGGAGATTATGTAACTATCGAAAATTGTCGGATTGACCGAGGAAGTCAGTATTCTTTTTCACCAAGTGGCAAGCAGTTGCTCTATAGTGCAGTAATTTTTTGTTATAAGACTTTAACTACCCCTTTACCGAATTTTAAAGAACAATCATTAGTTATTTATGATGGTAAAGAACATGTCATCACTAAGATCGATACAATTATAGAAGCGTATTCAGATGCTATCTATTCATACGAATTAGAGGTGATTTGATGAGTATTAAAGTTAATCTTGATGGAGTTAGAGCTAAAGTCAGCCCACAGGCTATGAAGCGAGGAAGATACGCATTAGCCAACCAAGCAATGGCTGACATGAACTCATTTGTACCTAAAAAGAATAATATCCTTCGCCAAAGTGCGCATATCAAAAGTGACGGCAGCGCTATTCTGTATGAAACGAAATACGCAAGGAGACAGTTCTATCTAAATGGAAAAAAATATACTACTCCAGGAACAGGTCCAAGATGGGATCTTAAAGCAAAATCACTGTATATGCCTTCTTGGAAAAAAGCGTATCTGAAAGGAGCTGGTATCCAATAATGGATTTTATCGATCGGATAAAAGATAAGATTAATAGTATTCCAGAACTGCCGTTAAAAATGAAAAAAGGCTATCTTTCTGCAGACGAAAGCTTAGTAATTTACCCATTACCAGGCGGGCAAAATCTTGTGGAATACTATGACGGTATTAAAGATATACAACTAAATTTTGAAATTGCGATGAAGTCAAAAGATGGTCATAGAATTGAGCAAACGCTTTGGCTTATCTCTGATTCGTTAGAGCGTGTGTCAGACGTTGCTAGCTCTGATGGATCTTTTGAATTTAACAATTTAACTATAACGAGCAAACCTTTCATCAATGATGCTGATGAACAAGGTTGGTTCGTTTTTTTATTAGATTTTCAAACAAAATTAACCACATTTGAGGGGGAAAATAAATGAGACGCAAAAATGCCTTACAAAGCTATTTTATTCAATTAATTACAACTACTAATGCTGATACACCAAGCGAAGACGGTTGGTTGGAGTTAGCAAAGTGGATTTCCAACGTTGATGATAATTCGAACGAAGAATCTGAAACTACTGGCTACTATGATGGGAACGGCGAAGGGGAGACAGACGTTACTTCTCATCAGTTAGGTTATTCATTTACAGGCTTATACGATGAAGATGATGCTGCGATGGCGGCTATTGAGGGCATGATTGGAAAATCAGGAGATGCTCGGAAAGTGTGGTTCAAAGTAGTGTCTGCATCTGGTAAAAAACAACGTATTGGTAAAGCAACAGTAACAGAGCCAGTTGCTCAGGTCGGCGATGCTACTGCATACGGTGATTTCTCATGCGGTATCGCATTTGATAGCACACCAGAAGCAGAAGATGTTCCTGTTACACACTAATGCACCCCAGAACGTAACTGGGGTTTTGAATGTTGATGGGTCAGTTTCTCTTTCTTGGGATGCAGTGCCCAAAGCAAAATCTTATATTCCACACTATACCGATGCAAATCAAACAGATCCGCACGACGCCAACAAAATGGGATATACGGAAACAAATTCTTGGACGTTATCAGCAGCAGATATGCCACATCTAGAAGCTGGCGATGAAATCCGTTTCTACATCCAAACTTACAACGAGGTTGGCCAAGGGGCTAATGATATCGAGAAAGCACGCTATCTGCAAGATGGTGAATTCTTAGGTTCTGCTTGGTCCAGACCAGTAGTATTAATCAAAAAATAAGTCGAGCTGTCCGTCTGGGCAGCTTTTTTAGGAGGATAACATGACTAACAAATTATCATTTCAAATAGAGAAAAAAGGTTTTCCTATCAATATTGGAGAAGTAGAGTTCTTTTTCGGTACTACTCCAGAAGAACTGACACGTTTTTTTGATATTCAAGCTGAATTTGAGGAACAGGTTAAGGAACTCAAACAACAACTTAAACAAATCAAGAATATCGAACAACCAGAAAAGGAAGATGCTATTAAGATTATTGATCTAACAAAAAGTTTAGCTAAAGCAGAATATGATTCGTTGCTTGGTAAAGGATCATTTGAAAAAATTTATTCTGTTTATCGTGATGTTGAGCAATTAATAGACTTGTTTGATCCGATTTCTTTTGAAGTTGCGGAAGCAATTGAAAAAGAAGCTTTGAAACGTAAAGATACTCTTTCTAAGAAGAAAGCTGATTTATTGAAAAAGAAAGCATTGAAAAATAAGAAAAAGAAGTAGGTGATTAAATGCGGTTAAATGACCCGTTAGTCACTTCGATAGAGTTTGATGGTAAAGAATTACCTATCGATTTAACATTTGATAATGTACTAGATGTTTTTGATATTTTGGAAGATAGTGATTTGTTTCCAGAAGAAAAAGTGAATATGTGTTTAGAACTGTTGATTGGTGACTTTGAAAAATTTTTTCAAGGCTCGTCTGAACAACAGTTTTTGTTATTTAACCACATTTTAGAAAATTATATTTCTGTAGGAAATAGCGATGGTGTTGAAACTGATCGTTTAGGCAATCCTATGCCTAATGCAGTTAAAGAAAAAAAGACCATCAGCCTAGTTCATGATGCTAAATACATCTATGCATCGTTCAGACAAATTGGCATCAATCTATTTGAAGAGCAGGGACGGATGATGTGGGAGGAATTCCAAGCATTGCTTGAGAGTTTGCCAGACGACACCATTCTTGCTCGAATCATCCAGATTAGGACATGGGAACCGAGCAAAGGAGAATCAGCTAAAGAAAAAGAACGCATGAGAAAGCTACAACAAAAATATGCATTACCTGATTCGGAGGTAGGTGAAGACGATGGCTGATGGAAGAGTAGAGATAGAAGTTGATGTGGATGGCAAAGGCGTTACCATACTTAACAAGGGTCTTGATCAGTTAGAAGGTAAGAGTAATAAAGCAGGAGCCTCAATTAAAAATTTGGTTGTTTCCTTAGGCCTCGTTAAAGTTGCGGCGGCTGCTTTTAATGTTTTAAAGAATTCGCTAGATTCCGCAATTAGCCGTTTCGATACTATGCAAAAATTCCCTAAAGTAATGAAAGCTTTAGGTTTTAGTGCAGAGGACTCTCAGAGATCCATTAACAAATTATCCGATGGAATTGATGGTTTGCCAACTAAATTAGATGATGTTGTAGCAAGTACACAACAAATGACAGCAATCACTGGAGATTTAGATAGATCCACGGACACTGTTTTAGCATTAAACAATGCATTTCTTGCGTCTGGCGCTTCAACAGAAGATGCCAGTCGAGGTATGCAACAGTATAACCAGATGCTTTCGACTGGGCAAGTCGACTTAGAGAGCTGGAAAACTTTACAAGAAACCATGCCCCTTGCTTTGCAAAAAACAGCTGAAGCAATGGGATTTGTCGGGAAATCAGCTCAAAGAGATCTCTATAATGCGCTTAAAGAAGGAACAGTAACATTTGATCAATTCCAAGATAAACTGATTGAGCTAGGAACTGGAACAGGAATGTTGGCAACCTTGGCAAAGGAGAATTCGCTAGGGATCGCTACTTCTTTCGGAAATCTAAGTAATGCTGTTTCTAAAGGTGTAGCTAATCTTATTACTAAGTTTGATGAACTGGTGCAAAAACTTACTGGTAAAACGATTGCTCAAAATATTGATAGTATGAAATCTATTATTAATAAATCATTTGAAGAAATGTCAAAAGTAATGGACATATTGATAGATAATACTGATGATATGATTTCTGCTTTTAAAGGCCTATTAGACATTGTGGAATTGTTAGCTCCAGCTTTTATTGCAGCCACTGGAGCGTATGTAGGCTTCAAAACAGCATTAGCTCTAGGTACATTAATAAGTTTTGTAGGAAAAATCTATGGAGTGATAACGGCCCTAGGTAGTATGGTCAGCATGTTTGGAGTATCTGGAACAGCTTACGCATTGTTATCTGCTATTATTCCAGCTGGTCTGACGGTATTTCAACTACTTTCAGGTGTTATAGGAGCAGCAGTTGCAGCTTTCATCTATTTTTATAAAACAAGTGAAACGTTTCGAAATGGCATAAATAAAACTATTGAAGTTGTAAAATCTGGACTGATTAAGTCATTTGAATATCTAAAAGGAGTCTTTATTTCTATATTACCTACACTTCAAAAAGTAGCTGATACAGTAGGAAACTATCTTGTTAAAGGATTTCAAAAAGTTGTCGAAGTCGGATCAGCAATTGCTTCAGTAGCGGTACCAGCTTTTTTTAATTTTGTTGATGCAGTAAAAAGAATTGTTTCTTCTGGCATAGAAAGATTTGGCTCTACTCTTTCGCAAATAGGCTCTGTATTGTCAGGGATTTTTTCTTCTGGTATAGAATTGGCAGGTAATCTGCTGGAAAAATTCGGAGGAGCTTTTGGTAAAGTCGGCGGAGTAGTTTCTCTAGTTATCGGCATTTTGACTAAAGTAGCAATAGCAGCACTAGGGCTTACTGGTCCATTCGGATTAGCAGTTTCTTTAATTATTTCATTTATATCTGCGTGGGCTAAAACTGGCGATTTTAGTGCAGATGGAATCACAAAAGTGTTTGATCAATTAAGTGAAACAATTAGTAATGTGGCAGATTCTATCTCTCGATATCTCCCGCAAATTATCGAAAGTATTACTTCTGTGATTACAAGTATTGTCGACAAAATAGTTGAAATGTTACCGCAACTAACAGAGATAGCTATACAGCTTATTCAAACATTGACGGATGCAATTGTTACTTATTTGCCTAAATTGATTGAAATAGCCACGAAAATAATAACTACTATTGTACAAGGCATTTCATTAGCTCTTCCCGCACTGCTGTTGGCTGCAACAGAGATAATTACAAAACTCATTTCTGCTTTTGCTGAGCTTCTACCAAAAATTATTGAAGTTGGCACAAATTTGTTAACTATGCTTATTCAAGGGATCGTAGCAGCACTACCTACGATAATTGAAGTTGTCATTCAGATTATTAATACACTGATTGATGGGTTCTTAACAGTACTACCTATGCTTTTAGAAGTTGGATTACAAATCATCACTTCTCTCGTGAATGCGATAATAACTGCATTGCCTCAACTTGTTGAAGCATCTACCGTTATCGTTACTACTTTGCTAACAACAATTATTGAAGCTTTACCGACATTAATTTCTGCAGGAATACAAATGTTAATGGCGCTTATCGGAGGCATAATTTCTATTCTTCCGTTGTTAATAAATGCTGCTATCCAAATCACAATGGCTTTAATTAGTGCATTAATCAGTGCACTTCCGCAAATTATTGCTGCTGGCATTCAGCTGTTATTAGCATTAATACAAGGAATAATCTCGATATTACCACAGTTGGTTGCAGCGGCAATTCAAATCACTATTGCTCTAGTTAATGCGTTGATTAGTGCTTTGCCTCAATTGATATCAGCGGGTATTAAATTGATTGTTGCGTTGGTAGATGGAGTAATCTCAGTACTTCCTCAATTAGTATCAGCTGCTATTCAATTAATGGCTGCTTTGTTCAAAGCTTTAGTAAGTGCTATACCACAACTTTTATCAGCTGGTGTCCAATTGATCAACGCACTTATTAGAGGAATCTTGAGCTTATTGGGACAATTATTATCAGCTGGAGCGAGATTAATTACTGGATTATTGAGTACTATAGCTCAGTTTCTTGGACAAATGGTGAATGCTGGAGCCAATTTAATTAGAAACTTAGTTTCTGGGATTCTTAGTGTGATAGGGTCAGTAACCAGTGCAGTATCTAATATCGGAAACTCTATAATAGATACTTTGAGTGGGATTGATTTATTTGAAATTGGTTCAAACATCATACAAGGATTAATTAACGGTATCGGTTCAATGGTTGGAGCAGTTGCTTCTAAAATTTCTGAAGTAGCTGGAAACATTAAAGACAAAATAACTGGCGCGCTTGGAATTCATTCTCCATCACGTTGGATGAGAGATTACGTTGGTAAGTTTATCCCTCAAGGAATAGCTGTAGGTATCGAAGAAGATGCGAAATCTGCATATTCAGCAATGAATAAACTTTCTAATGGTTTGATGAATTCTATCACGCCAGAATCAGCTCTTGGCACTTCAAGGATGGGGATGGCATCTGTTGGATCACAGATAGTTAATAATACCTACAACAATCAGAAGCAATTTGATGTTGAAAAGCTTGCACAAGTAATTGCAAAACAACCAGTACGGGTCTCAAGTTATTTAGATGGAACTTTAGTAGGGGATAATATGGATCAACGTTTTGGAAAAGTATTGAATCGTAGATCGTACATGAGAGGAGAATAGGTTAATGAATGAGAAAACTCGTGTATATCTTGAATTTTCTGATGAAGTTGTCGAATTGACAAATAATTCTTATCTGAGATTGATTGACATTAATATAGGTATGCCAGTGGCAAAAAATGAGTTTGTGGAATTTTCTGGCACGAATGGAAAGCGTCTTTCGAACAGCGCGTTTGACGCTTTTCCTATTACTCTCTCATTTGATATTCGAAGTAGAGAGCAATCGATGTTTGACTTAGTTTTACAAAAGACGGAACTCCGCGAATTGTTTACTAGAGAACCAGAATTTTATCTAATTTACAGCAAAGAACCAGGCAAAAAATATCGAGTAGTTTATGATTCTATTGACGACGAAAGAAAAGGCGCAATTTACACAAGATATACTGTAAATCTGGGAGCTATCAGAGGATATTCTGAATCCATCGCAACTACTTTAACGGATTTCAACCTAGAGGAAGAATGGCAGTTCTCGCAAGGTCTAGTGGCGGAAGATTACAAGTATACGCATCAGACTAGTCACTTCATTATTTACAACGCTGGAAGCTTTGAAATTGATCCACGTGAACATTATCTGCGGATCGCATTAGAAGGAGAATCAGAAGGAAATGTGACTATTTTCAATAAGACCACAGGCGATCGTTTCATTTATTATCCTTCTCTCTCAACTAATTTAGGGCAGACGTTAGTTTTGGATGGTGTATACCCAAAATTGAATGGTGTAAGCTGTGGTATTGATACAAACCATGGACTAATCACTTTAGCTGAAGGAGTAAATGAAATCGAAATTCAAAATATTACTCGCGTGAAATCTTCGTGGGATTTCCGATTCTTGTACAAGTAGGTGATTGAGTGACTGATTTAATTATTCGAAATTATGAACAAACGAAAGAAGAAATCCTTGTCGGCTATGACAAGGGTTCTTTTTATGAAAATTGGAAACAAAACGAAACGTGGGAGATTGGCTTTACTGTTACTAGCAATTCGTTGAATCAGGAAGTATTTGATTTAGTCGAATATGAATCTTCCATTTTCTATAACGGACAAGAGTTTGTAATTAAAGAAATGACACGTGGCGCTATAGGGAAACTACTAACGAAGCAAGTGGTCGCTACACACGTCTACTACACCGTTCAAGATGGATACCAATACAATACAGTGACTGGTGCAAGATCTATTAGTCAATTACTGACACATGTTTTTAGCTCCGGTAGTCGCGGCTTTACATGGGAAGTTATTGATCCAAACAAAAAATTCCTTACCGTTGAACAAGAAAACTTCGGTAATGCGAATTATTTGAAGCTAATCAATGAGATTCTATCTGACTATAATGCAGTTGTGATTCCGAATAATAAACATCTAACTTTCTATCCTGCTAGTGAGTATGGCCAGCGAACGGAAGAACAGATTCGCTATAAATACAATACAGATGAAGTTTCATTCGATATTGATACGTACAGTCTAAAAACACAAATCAAGGGTTATGGAAAATTAAAAGATGGAGCGAATACTGAGGATCCTAAAGACAGCGATTATGTGTTTACTCCTATCATTTATACGAGTCCTGAATCACAGAAGTGGGGAATCAGGATACAAGATCCTGTTAAAGACGAACGGTATACCGTATCAGGAAACATGCTCGAGCGGTTAAAGACAGACTTGCAAGACTATCCAAGTATTTCGGGATCTGTAACGTTGAAATGGAAAATCAGTCCCAACAAAGGCGATCACGTCCCATTCATTTATGAACCTTTGAATATCAATACGTACATTCAAGTGGTAGGAATCAAGACGTATCCAGCGATACCAAATAAGCCACCAGAAATCACATTGAGCAACACAAAGAAAACAATGACGTCGATACTCGCTGAAATGGCGAAGAAAGGAGTGATTTGATGGGGTTATTAAAATTAATCAGTAACCGCATTTCTACAGAATGGAAAGAAGCGTTTAATAGAAATGTTGACTACTTAGAAAATTTGGAAAAAAATTTAGACGAGCAGCACAAATCAACAAACAGTCGTATTGATAATCTCGTGCTTCATTCAGGTGGCGAATCGCCGAATGAAGTGGTTGATGCTAGAGTTAACAATAAAGGGGAAGTTTTTGACACGTTGCATGGCAGACTATTAGAACATGAAAATCTGTCGGACGAACAAATTAGCGAACTGAATACAAACATGGATAGTCAAAAAGAGCAAGTTCAACAATTGAACAAGTCTGTCCAACAGATTATTGGTGGGTATAGTGAGCCAATAAATATGTACGTTTCAAAAAACGGTAGCGATATTTCTGGTGATGGATCTGAAGAAAAGCCATTTCTTACCATCCAAACAGCAGTCAATAATATTCCTCTGATCACAACAGGTTCTATTACGATTTGGATTGATAGCGGAGTTTACTTAGAAGATGTGATGATTCAGAATTTAAATTTTACATCCTTTTTGATTCGTCCCATAGATAATTTCAATGCTGTTGATCCCTCAAAAACAGATTTACCTGTCAAAGTTCGATCCATTTGTTTCACTGCTTGCAAAGGTTATTGTCAAGTTGCTGGAATGCAAATTGTGGATACAGCAAACGGAGCAGACTATGGAATCAGAAATGAGCAGAGCGGCTACATGGCAATTAACAAGTGTAAATTCTCAGAGAATACAAAATCACTTGCAAGATATAATGCCGTTTATGTAGGCGGAACATCAAAGATTAATATGTACGGAGACACGACGTTTATTAACCAGAAAGTGGCAATTTACGCTGTATTGATGGGTGAAATTTTTGTCAGTGCTTTTGGTTCAGGAAATGACGTAGGAATCTTGTGTGAGAATGGCACCGTCAGAGGAACTGTATCAACTTCTTTTGCAACTACCCCAACTAAAATTTCTAGTTATGGGCTAGTTATCACGAAAGGTACGGTGTTGGCTTAATGGTGTATAAAATTAAGGAATCGATCATTGTGATTCAAGCAGAAGCAACTAATCCCAATAATACAGGTGTTGTCTTTTGGTCGCATGATCGAGGAACAGCTAAGCTTCGAATGCAACTCGTTCGAAAAAATGAAATAACTCAAAGCTTACCAGAAGGAACAACCGTTCCAATTCGTCTGATGTTCCGTTCTGCAACAGCAGAAGGGGGATATGGTAAACATGACTATCTTGCGACAATTGATGATCGTGTGAATGGGATTGTTTCTATTGTGTTAGAGGATAATATACTGGGATACGTAGGCACCGTAGAAGGTAGCGTATATATTGATTTCCCAGGTGACCGCTCGTTAGATACAGCTGGACGTTTTACTTTTTCTATCAAGCGGAGTCCAATTGATGATAGTACGCCAGAACTAGAAGATTACTATTTTAATGGTTTTAGCCAGACCATTGATAAAATTGAGAAAATTCTAGCTGATGGGAAGCAAGAGATTGAACAGAAAATTGCGGAATCTGAAACGCAGATTGATGCGAAACTGAAAGACACAAACGACAAAATCACGAAAGCCAATCAAGATGTCGCAATTCTCAATACGAATATTGATAAAGCCAATGATCGTATTGATCAAACCAATCAGCAAATCGGAGATCTAGGCAAGCTGAAGAAAATGTACAGCAACAGCTTAGACTTCGGGGGCTATGATTATTCGGGGAATCCGAACCTTAGCGCTAAACTTAATGCTTCAAGTTTTTCTTCAGGTAATGGCGCAACAGTCGCGGATGATGGTGATGAAATTGTGTTTACCTTAGATGGCACAAATCAACTAGGGAAGTACACTACCAGAGCGCAAACGCCGGTAATAGAAGGGAAACAGTATACTATTAGTTGTGAAATCATGTTAGAAACGGGCTTCACTGGCGATCCGTCTGGAATACGCCTACAACACGCATACTTGCCTGGTGGTAACGTTGTTTTGCAGACAGCGACAGTACCTAAAAATGAATTGAATAAATGGCAGAAGCTTATCGGAACACAAACGGTAAAATACACCTCTGACGTACCAATCATTTGGTACCCTTTGTTTAGAGACATACAATCACTTAAACCGACTGGTAAAGTTAGATTAAGAAACATCAAAATCGAAGAAGGTTCAACAGCCACACCATACCAGCCTAACGTACTTGATGCGCCGTATTATTTGAGTAAGGTGGCTTTGGGTGAAAATCTAATTAAACCAGAATCACAACAACCAGTTACTAATAGTAACTATCTTATTAACACCTATAACATTAAACCAATGGTAAAAGGTAAGAAGTATACCATCACACTGGAAGGAACTAAGCCAGCAACACGGGTTTTTAGACCATTTTTCACACGAGCAACAGGAGATGCATGGGAGGTTGGTGACTTACAACCAGTAGAAGGCTTAACTAATGTGTGGTCTAAAACATTTACAGCAGAAGATGACTCACACCCTACTACCCCACAAGTGCAGATTTATCAAGTACCAAACACAAGTGTAGGACAATGTACAATTAAGTGGTTAAAACTAGAGGAAGGCGACACACGAACTCCAAATATTAGTGAATATAAATACTTCGGTGAAGGATTGAAAGACAGCAATGATCCAAATGATTACAGCTGGGATATCACACCAGAGTATACTGAAAAAAGCTTGAATAATACGGTTAGTCTGACTGAACCCGAAACCGTTTTAGGGCTAAAAAATTTTTCTGATGGTATTCAAATAGCTGGTGATCGTGTAGTTGGTGAAAATGACCATGTTGTATACACGCTAGATGCATCGAACAGCAAATCCTTCATTGATGGCTACGCTACATTCATCAAACATGGGAAAATAGTAATCGTTAATGGAACAGTAAAGTTCAAAAAAGCTTATGCCTTTGGTGTACCACTTGATGATGAAGTTCCCGAAGAATTTATTGCAAGAGGAGTTAATGGAATGATAATCGGAGCATCCGGTACTTCCAATAGCGCAAAAATGATATACGTAAGACAAGGCTTTAAATCGATAATGACCAATAGTGAATTTGCCATCAACGAGTGGTTTACATTTAATGGCAGTTACTGGGTAGGGGAGGAATAAAAATGAAAAACATTTGGAAATATGGACGTACTGGCGGAGAATATGCAGGAAAAGTATTGGACGACATGCTTGTATCCGTTCCTTACACGGATCAGCCGCCGCTTGAAGGAATTCGTGCTGATGGCGAACCGCTAACGATTGCTGATCAGATGTTTGATCCTAAACTGAACCAATGGATTGTTTTAGTGAATGTACTAGATCACAACGATTTAAACAATCTCAAAGCGATGTATGAGTCGTTAGAAAATGAGAACGGCGATTTAAAACAGATCAACGCCAAACTCATGCTAAGCGATGTAGCAATTAAACAGGAAAATACTGCATTGAAAGAAAAAGCGGATAGTTTAGCACAAATCAATTCAAAAATGATGCTTGCTTCGTTACAAAATAGCAAAGATATTTCAGAAATTAAAGAGCAACTAAATCCAGCTTCAAAGGGAGGTGAGTAGTATGTTTAGCTTTAGCGATGTGAAAATGATGTATGATTGGGGCTGTTTTACTGACGATCAAGTTCGTCTATTCGTTCCACTATGCATTACAGACGAAGAAGCAGATAAAATTATTAGCAAAGAAGAGAGCGCATCTTAAGTGATGCGTTTTTTTGTTGGAAAGTTGGTGGAACATGAAAGAAGAAGCGCTCCAAGACGTTGTGGAGAGATTAGTAAGAATTGAAACAAAATTAGACAACTACGAATCACTTAGAGAAAAGGCTGATAGTGCAAAAGATTTGGCAGATAAAGCCTATTCAGTAGCACTAAACAATGCAGAAGACATCAAGGAAATGAAGAACAATAATAAATGGGCTTGGGGCTATATGATTGGCTTAGGCATTACAATCATTGGCTATTTCTTGACTAAATTGTAAAGGAGGTGAGAAGAAATGGTTTTACCAGATAAGTATTATCAAATCATTAAATGGACGGTTTTAACCGTTTTACCAGCTGCATCTGTTTTAGTAGCCACGTTAGGAAAGGCGTATGGATGGAATGGAACAGATATGACAGTGCTGACTATCAATGCAGTAGCAACATTTTTAGGCGTTATCACTGGTGTGTCTGCTTATAATTTAAAAAAATAGGAGGAAACAAATGAAAAAGAAAATTACTATTACTGCGATGAGCCTGTTAATGGCTCTTTTTTTATTGCCAATTAATGGATTTGCTGCAAAAAATGATCAGGGTGTGGATTGGTCGATTTATCAAGGGGAGAACGGAAGATTTGGGTACGCTCATGATAAATTTGCTATTGCACAAATTGGTGGTTATAACGGAGCTGGTTTATATGACCAATGGACCTACTCCACGCAAGTTGCTTCTGCAATTGCGCAAGGCAAACGAGCGCATACCTATATTTGGTGGGATGTGTGGGGTTCCCCAGCAATTGCTAAAAAAACGATGGATTATTTCTTGCCAAAGATTCAAACGCCTAAAGGATCAATTGTAGCGATTGATTTTGAAGGTGGGGCATCTTCTAATAAACAAGCAAATACGGATGCCATTCTTTATGGTATGCGTCGAATTAAAGCAGCAGGCTATACTCCAATGCTTTATTCAGGTAAGCCATTCTTATTGGCAAATGCTTATTATCAGCAAGTAATCAAAGAGTTTCCAGACTCGCTATGGATCTCTGCTTATCCTGATTATAATGTAACGCCAACTCCTAACTGGAATATTTTTCCATCGCTGGACGGTATCGGTATCTATCAATTTACCTCAACTTATATTGCAGGTGGTTTAGATGGAAATGTCGATTTAACAGGAATCACTGATAATGGTTATACTAACTCAGATAAACCACAAACAGATACTCCAGCAATCAATGCAGGAGAAGAAACAAGCGAAACACCAAAATCACAGATCAAAGTTGGTGATACGGTTAAGGTGAATTTCTCAGCTAATCAATGGGCGACTGGTGAGGCTATTCCACAATGGGTGAAAGGTGAAAGCTACAAGGTTCAACAAATTGATGGCAATAAAATTTTACTTGCGAATATTTTATCTTGGATCGACAAATCTAATGTAGAACTTTTACCAGATTCTACGACAGTTGCAGAACAACCATTACTTGCTCAAACCCATGTCGTTCAATACGGCGAAACATTATCAAGCATTGCTTATCAATACGGAACAGATTACCAAACCATAGCTTCGTTAAATGGATTGGTAAATCCTAATCTGATTTATCCTGGTCAAGTTCTGAAAGTCAATGGATCGGTAACAAGTAATATTTACACTGTTCAATATGGTGATAATTTATCAAGTATTGCAGCTAAGCTTGGCACGACTTATCAAGAGTTAGCACAGAAAAACGGGTTAGCTAATCCTAATTTTATATATGTTGGGCAGCAAGTAGTGTACTAAAAAACAACCCGTTACTATAATCTAGTAACGGGTTTTGCTTTTTTAGTTGTGTAATGAAGGATTCTTCTTATACCAAGGTAACTTGCTTATAATAAATAAATATATCGGGTTATTAATAGATTTTTTGATATGATCTATTCTCTTAATTAGCTCGTAATATTCAGTCATTACTTTGGGATTGTTTCTGAAAGTATAACCTTGTACTAATACATATGAATTAGGATCATCGTTGTGATATTCTGGGGGTAAAAGATTTTTATGATGATCTAATATTACTAAATTTAATTCCATTTCAAATTGCTTAATTTGTATATTCAATCTTTCTATAAGACGTAGTATTTTTTGATTTAACAATGGGTAAATAAGATTCATTTTTTCTATAGCATCAAACATAGGATGAATAAACTCTATCTGCATTGGAAGTAATTCTATGTTTAAATTCTCATTTGTTGCATACATGACTTCTAAAACTGAATTAGCTCGTTCTTCTATTTTGTGTAATTCTAAAACTATGTTATTTCTAGCCTCGCTTTTATTTTGCCAAACAGCTACAATATAAGCACCAATTACTCCGATAATAGCACCTAATAATCCTAATAGTCCATCTCCGGTTACTGTCATAATTTCACCTCCAAGTAAAATATTATCATAATAATTAGAAGGAGTATTAAAAATTACATAGATATTGGTACTTATACATTCCAAAATAATAAAAAAGCCTCTCGTGGATTGAAAAATAACAAATTCATTAATGATGTTAATTAATTTCATAATATAATAGACAAATCTAGTAATCTTACTCTAAAATTATAATGTATAACTAAAATATATTGAAAAGAAGTGAAAAGTAGTGACCAACTCTTTAAAAATAGTAAAAAATGAAGATTTTCTCATTTGTGAATACACTCCTTTTACATTAAATACATCTTTTATTTTTGATAAAATAAGCCAAGATGGATCTTATACTTTAAAAAGAACATTTAGCATCTCAAATGATGAGATATTAGAAAAAAAAGAAGAGTATATTAAATTTATAGTTGGAGAAAAAGAAGATTGTTATTATCATTTAAATAATAAAGTATTAGGAATAGAACACAACATTTTTATTCATGAAGATATGAAGACGAATATATCTTCATTCATCGCTCATGAAAACATATCTATAATGAAAAAAATAGATAATATAATTGATGAAGATTTATATATTGGTGGCGAAAGCGGAAATCTACCTGAAAGTGTTTTTGAAGAATTGATAAAAAAGTTTCCTAATAAACATGAATTGTATTTATATTCTAACATGAGAATTGGGGTTCTAATACAAGATTATTTATTAACTAAAAAAGAAAATCATATTAATTATGAGAATTACATGTCGAATAAAAATAGAAATACTATTATTAAAAAAAATAAAGATATAGTTATCGAAAAAAAGATAGCAGAAAATGAGTACTTAAAATATCAATATATAAAAGAAAAACTGGTTAAAATGTTAGAGAACGAAAAGTTCTACTTGGAAAAAGATTGGCAAAAAGAAATTGCAAACATTCTTACTCTTATTTTCCCAATGTATCAATTAGTTGTCGACGAGGTTATGATAGAAACTGATGAGGGTAAGAAAAGACCTGATTTTGTTTTTATTGATGTGAACGGAAATATAGATATAGCAGAAATCAAAAAATCATATAATATTCCTATAATGACAAAAACTAAATATAGAAATAACTACGTTGCATCTAAAGAATTAACAGGTACGCTAATGCAGATAGAAAAATATATTTATCACCTTACTAGAACTGCAAAAAAATCTGAGGAGATAATAAAGAAAAAAGTATTTAATCAAACGCAAGAGGCAGTTGATATTTATATAAGAAATCCTAGAGGAATGATTATTTTAGGAAGATCAGATAAGTTAAATGTAGAACAACTAAGAGATTTTGAAATTTTAAGAAGAAAGTATAAACATGTTGCCGACATTATTTCTTATGACGATTTAGTTCATCGACTTGATTCTCTTTTAAAGAAATTTGAAAATGAAACCATATAGAATGTTATGTATCTGTGTAAATTAAAAAAAATCCTCGATTTAGTGTTGGATGATTCTTTTTTCCGTTTATCATTCAATTGTTCTAATTCGTCTAAATTTTCAAGTATAGCTAGTTTTTAAGTGAATAACTAGGATAAAGTAGTAAGATATTATTAATATAGACAACCATAAAAAAACATTAGATAAAATATTTATGTTATCGAAATACAAAAAATACCGATCAACTTTGTAGTTTAATATACTCTAATTCAATTTCGATAACATGCTTGTTGCTACAAACTCTTCCTTTAAGCAAAGTAAATAAACTATTCTATTTGTGGCAACAATCTGTACCCTTAGCTCAGTTGGTCCATAACCGTCCGGTCGTAGGTTCGAGTCCTACAGGGTACATTAATGTAGCCAATTGAATCGTTCTGTGTTAGAATTTTTTGAAGAGTATTATACAAGCTAAAGCTTTTCTTCATTGCCACTCAAATGAGTGGCTTTTTTATGTATCCTTTTATGGATTAATGAAAGGATGTTTCACATAGTTATACTTCTGTATATTTGAAAAGTTTTACTTTGATTTTTAAATGGAAAGACATTTGGGTTAAATTGTGAGATAATAATAAAGAAGAGTTTAAAGCGTTCCCCAAAAACCACTCCCCCATAAGTGTGTTACGCTTTAAACTCTTTTATATTTGAAGCCATTAAAAAGCATACCATATTTTTGAAAAAAAGTGAGAAAAAAGGCTTATAATTGGAGTGGTAGTTAATTAGTGACTTATTTTTGATTTTATAGCACTGATACTATAAAATATAGATATCATCATATTACACAATCTTAATACTAACTTAAAAAATATCTCCTTTCATAAGTATGGTGATAAAATCCGTTCCGGGCTACCTTTTTAGGTAGCCTACTTTAATCTTTGTATCTTTCTGGATCAACGAAAGTATACTTTATATAGTCATAACGCCGATGATCGCTTCGAGCGTCTAGCACATCAGTCACGATATCAAACAAAAAATATACATCTTTCTTCATTCTAGTTTTCGCAGCAGGGATTTTAAAGTAGTTTTTATTAGAGTAATAGAGATTAACTAGCAGGCTAGTTTCAATTGCTAAAAAGATTACTTCAGTATCCCAGACTTTATATAAATCTTTGACAAATTTTTCTGATGGATCGTATTTAAACCAAAGCAGATGTTCCTCTAGCTCGATTGTCATGTTTTTCACCTCAACGAAAGTATACGAACTAACGTTCTTTTTGTAAAGGATAAAAATAGGATAGCTACCGGTACCCAAACTAGTACCCATTTACCAAAAACGAAGAAATTTATGTAAATAGAAAAATAAGTATAAACATTGATGCATCAACATTTATATGCCTTTGGAACAAATGAAAAGGGCGGTTCTCATAAGAAAAACATGTTCGCACTTCTAGGCAAACCAGGCTTTGAAGACCTTGCTAAAGAATTGAACGAACGCCTGTAAGATAAGGGTTTGTCGCTAGATTTAAAAAATCAGTGATAGAAACATGTTTGCTTTAAAATGAAACTAGTGATAGTTTTAGTGATAGTGAACTTAAAAAAAGCACTCAAATTGAGTGCTTTTTTATTTGCTCTTCTATATAGTTTTCTAGCTGATTCATTGATCTTTTTTTACTTCAGGAGAAATATGGGCATAGACTTGTGTAGTAGAAACATCTTTATGTCCCAACAACTCTTTTATATCCTCAAGTGGAACGCCAGCCTCTCGAAGAGTTACTGCAATCAACTATTTTAATTGTGCAAGAACAATATTCCTAGAATCAGAAAGACAGTGAGATTGGGCAAAAAAAATCCATGAATAATAGTCTATCACACACGAAATGATTGGTTTAATGGACTGTATCACAGAGATTCATTTAGCGAACAAGTACATAAATTTCCATAAAGTTGCGTTGTTGTCAGTTTATTTTGATATAATTATTTCGAGAACAAATCAAGGGGTGACGATGTTGAATCAGGTAAAAAATGATTTTCTCAATAGGAGAACAAAAGGTGAGTTAAACCGAAGGAAAGGATTTGATCAATGAAGAAAATGCAAGCAGCACTTACTTATTGCAAAGGCAAAGCAATTTACTTTATTCTAGGAACTGCCATTATACTTACATTGTTTCGTCTTTACTTATACTATAAAGCAACATACAGTATCGATATGACAGCGGCGTATGACGATCAGCTGTTTATTCATCATGCACAAAATTTGTTAAAAGGGAATTGGTTAGGAGATTATGATTCGAAAACTCTCTCAAAAGGGATTTCTTACAGTTTGTTTCTAGCTTTAGCAAATAAATTGCATCTTCCATACTCGATACTATTTGGAAGTTTCAATATTCTTGCGAGTTTCTTGATGGCATTAAGTTTACGACCCATTGCCAAAAATCGAGGGTACTTACTTATTATCTATCTCTATTTCTTGTTTTCACCGATTAGTTTTACAACTGAATATTCTACTCGAATCTATCGAAATGCAATTGTTATCCCGTCAGTGACAGTGATAGTGGCTTGCTTATTAGCTATCTATTTTAGAAAATATCGCTCCATCAAAAGTATTTTACCGTGGATCACTATACTAGCCATTATTTTTCCTTTTTACTGGTTTATACGTGAGGACTCCATTTGGTTGGTTCCATTTGTTGTAATGGCATTATTGATTAGTTTTATCCAAATAATTATAGGACCAGATTTTAAAATAAAAAAAGAGAAAAAACTGATGGCAGCCCAGTTGAAAATCAATAAACAAAAAGTAGGAAAGCTGTGTTTACTTGTACTTCCTGCAGTGACTTTCATGTTAACGTCTCAATTCTTAGGACATAAGAATGAGGAAGTATATGGGTTAAATACACTAAATGACCGTTCCAGTGGCGAATTTGCGCAAGTAATGAAAAATCTGATCCGTTTAGATGATGGAACAGATATAAATGAAAAAAATAGTCGGATTTGGGTATCACATGAAGCACTAAATAAAGCAGTGGCGGCTTCGCCAACTTTTTCAAAAGAAGCTGATCGAATCAATGAATTGTATACTACCCATGCTTGGACGGAAGCAGGAAAAGTGAAGGAATTAAAAGGAGATATCATTTTTTGGGCATTAAGAGACGTGATCAGTGAATCTGGGTATTATCATAATAATGCGAAACAAACAAATGATTTTTGGAAAAAAGTGAACGAGGAATTAACAAAAGCATACGAGACGGGAAAATTGAAGAAAAAGAAAGAGTTCTATTTAATGGGAACTGGGGATGGAAAGATAGCAAGTGATGTTCCTGTACTGCTCGACTTTTTTAAAACAGCATATACCTACAATCTTTTTTACAAAGACTTCCATCAAGGCGGAAATTATAGCTTTGGTACCCATGATGAAGTAGAGCAAGCACAAAAATTATTGCGAGTCCCTCTATTAAATAATTGGATCAATAGTGAAGACCCGCATACACCGGTCTTGGTTCTATCGAGACCAGCAAAAATAGCTACAAGCTTCATTACACTTTATCAGAAGACCAGTGGTGTGATTCTTATCTTTTCTCTAGTAAGCAGCCTGTTTTTAGCGATTGGAGTTTTCCATGCGAAAAAGGATAAAAAACTTTATTGTTCAATTTTGGTAATTTTTTTAGGGTTAGTTCTGACGCAATTCCTGTTTTTATTTGGAGTTTCATGGTTCTGCTCTTATTCGCCAGAACAAAAAGAGTACTTTTTAAGTGTCTATACAGGTGCTGGAGTGCCTATCATGCAGACTGCGATCGTTTTGATATTGCTAGGGATGAGTAGGGTACAGTGGAAAAAAGCAAAGAATGTAAAAAAATAAACAATAAAAGACGTTTGCATGATATTCAGGCAAACGTCTTTTATTGTTTATTAGATTCCGAGTTGGCTTCTACCATTAGAAATGAGTCACTCCTTATTTAGATTCGTTCAATGCTCGGACAGCTTGTTCAATTGTTACGCCAAATGCAACATTTTTTTCATTAGAAGCATCGATAGCCATAAATTGGTTCGTTGTTGTGTCAAATGCAACACGATACTTCATGTTCGTTTTTGTAAATGTCATATACTTTCCTCCTTTTTATTTTTAATGTAAATAGATAGTGTAATTTTCTGTTAAACTTTCCTATCTATTACAAGTTTAGCACCTCTTATTTTTTTTAGCAATTAATTGCTATTTAAGACTGTGAGTATCAGTTTTCCGTTAACCCAATTAGTAAACAGATGATTAAAATGATAAAAATAGCTGCCTGGATATAAATCATAGAAAATCCCTCCTTATTCTTATTCTATAAGACTAGCAAGTAAATAACACGAACAAGCAGCTTACAGCATCAAACAATAACGTCACTTTGTAAAAAATTACTAGTTGAGTGAGTTATGTTTCATATTACGTCTCTCTATATAAAATCAGATGTTCTTAATAAAAAATAAAATAAAACGTTTTCAAATCGTTTGTTTTTTGTTATTATAAATCTAAGAAAAGAATAACTGGAAGGTGATAATCTGATGAGTAAAATAGAAGTAGGTAAGTCATACATATGCAAACCAATTGGTACAAATTACGAAGTTATCGGGTACGTTGAATGCACATATACGAATACAGCTGTTATTTATGTTGAGCGTTATGATCAAAGAGATCGTTCAGTCATTTATGACAGAAAGTATAGGTTACTAGCTAAGTTTTGTGATATGTATTCAGCAAGTGAAACGGAATTAGTATCATAAACAATTTTTTTGAGTAATTTTGTAAACTTCACTATAATGAAATTAAGAGAGAAGGGAGCGAAAAACCATGCAAAAAAGAAAAAGTTCAAGTAAATTAGGGATTATTTTAGCGGTTATTTCTGCTATACCTGCAATATTAGCGATTGTCCGAGCAGTAAAAGGATCAAAAGAAGTTTAAAAAGTGATTATGTGAGAAATAGTTTGCTTTAAGAAATAAAAGAAGAATCGCAAAAATCAATTCTTAAATTAGGGATGATTTTTAGAAGAAGCTTCTTTTATCGTTTGTTTAAAAAAAGGTTGAGACAAAAGTTGTTTAGGTTTGAGAAATTGGAGAGAAAAAAGAGCAATACGATTTTTGTATTGCTCTTTTTTTTCGGAATTTCCGAAAAAACTGATTTTGGATGCCGTTTATTTGAGAGTCTGTGGCAAACCTGATTTCTAGTTTTGTTCTACATTCTTTTTTTATCCTACCCCCAAAACAAAGTTCAATAATTTGTCAGAGTAAGTGATTTCTTCATCGGTTATCTTAACATTTTCATTCAACAGGTCCATTCTATCTGTAATGATACCATCAACGCCATAAAACATCATTCGGCTAATCGCATCTGAATCATTGATTGTCCATACATATACTTTTTTTCCATCTTGGTGGGCAGAATCAATAAAATTTCGATTGATTGTACTATATTCCATCGTAAGGAAATCAGCAGGTGTGACTGGAGGACCAACAATATTGAAAGGTAAAATATACCCTACATAAAAATTTGGATTGGCTTTTTTCAAATCAGAAACAGTTTGATAAGTTAAACTTTGTAAAATATGTTTTTTTTCTAAGATATGTTTTTCGTATTTTGTAACAAAACGAGTAATGACATCTTTCGAATCTTTTTTTGAATTCTTGATCTCGATGAGAAGTTTCTGGTTCAGTTCATCGGCTTTTTTTAGATAATCATCGAATGAGACAACCGGTTCTTCCACACCGTTTTCCTTAACCGTTAATTTTTCGAGCTCTTTCAATGTTAGATCTTGCGGTGCTTTATCCACGCCAGTCAATTGCCGTAGATTGAAATCGTGCATCACCACGAATTGTCCATCTTTTGTTTCTTGAACGTCCATTTCGACATAGTCCGGATGATATGCGGCGCTCGTCTTTTCCAAAGCTGCCAGAGTATTTTGCGCACTATTATTCCCACTGACCCCACGGTGAGAAACCGTTATTGGTCGAGTTTGCGCGGCAGAGGTAAGATAATCCATATTATATAGGCAAACACCGATACCGAAAAATACAGCAAACAGAATAATCCCAGTGTTTTTTACTGCCGAATATTTCTTATTTGACGGTTGAGGTGTGAACCATTTAGGGATATCAGGTAGAAATCCTTCATCGTCCATAAAATCAACAATGATGTAGAAGATCCCAACAGTTGACATCACGATATTGAATAGCAATACGCCTTGAAGAACAGACATTGCAAAAACAGCACTTATCAAGGAATAATCAGGTAGAAATTCTTCTACGATTATCTGCAAAGTGATAATCAGTAGATAACCCGCAGTCGATAAAAGTAAAATACTGCCTCCAATAACAATGAACTGCCCCAATATCGCAAAAAATCTTGCTTTTGTGAGCAACCAACTTTCTTTTACCGCTTGTTTGAACGGGCGATCTCTTAAAATCATTTCGGGAAGGGCAAAAATCAAGCGGATGCCGATATATGCCAAAAGCAAATAGAAAATAATAAAGGTACTAACTACGATCCAACGATTAGCAAAAATAAAGTCCATAATAAAAGCAGGTATCTTTACTTTAGAAAGTAGATCGGAATTAAAACTCAAGCCGCTGATGGGTAAAATCAGTAAAAAATAAGCGAGAAAAAATAGAAAAGTCAGTGGACGGATCTTTTTCAATTGAAAAAAAGTTAGTTCCAATAATTGTTTCAATGAAACAGGAACCTGTTTTTTGATGAAATAAACGCTCATCAGTAAAAAAGTAAATTCAAAATATACTAGCAATAGTATCGTCAATAGCACAGCAATCAAAGAAAGTAACACTCCTGGATGCTGCGAAATAATGATGGTTATGTTGTCACTAGACAGATAATCAATCGCCCCACGACGTAAAATGAAACGTGTGGTGCTCCCTAATAAGGGCAAACAAATAAATAAAATAAATCCGTGCATAATCAGAACATCACGAAAATAGGCCTGAGTCCCTTTAAGAAAGTCCCAAGCATTTCCTAAACTTCTTTTCAAATACGTTAACATTCAATCACCTACTCGCCAATATTATAGCGTATATTCAAAAAAAATGAGAGTACCACGTAATGTTGTTTACGTGATACTCGCACATTCACTATCGATTTATCCAAATAAAACAGTCAAGAAATGACCACCGTAAATCAAAGCCATACTATATAAGAAAATTGATAGTGGTTTTGCTAAAAGGATGATCCATGTAAACTTTTTAACTGAGATATTGGTTAACCCTGCCATCAAGCATAGTGCATCGTCTGGAGCGACCGGTAAGAAGATAGCTAAAGCAAACAATTTTTCAAATCGGTTTTGGTTATCCAGCCAGCCAATATATTTATTGTATGTTTTATCACTGATCATTGAAAGAATGAATGGTTTTCCATAGCGTCTTCCTAAGAGAAAAATGATAATGGAGCCAATACAGATCCCTACGTAGTTATAAATAAAACCGGCATATGGACCAAAGATCAACACACCAGCAGCAGTGCTGATCCCACCAGGAATGATAGGAATGACAACTTGCAAAATCTGGATCAGGATGAAAATGATCGGGCCTAAAATGATTGAATCTCCGACTAAACCTCTTAAAGAATCCAAATCTTTGAATACACCTAAATTGATGAAGTAAATGGTTAAAGCAATCGAAATTCCCAATCCAACGATCGAGATAAAATTAATCAATTTTCGTGATACTGCAACATTCATCGTCTATCAACTCCTCCGATACTTTTCTTTATACTACTACTTTACTTTAAAAGTAAGCCTTTGCGCCACTATTTTAAATGACAAAAGTCAAACAGTTTTGTAAGTTTGACTTTAGTATAAAAGAGATACAAGGAAAATACATCCAACCAAAGATGTATTTAAAGAAATTTATTATTTGTATTTTTTTAATCAAACTATGCTTAACAAGCATATCAAGAGTTTGAGGGAGGTATTAGACGAGAGAATGTTTTGGCGATAGGATGAGAGTGTAAAGAAACGAAATAAAACATAAAAGGGGTTGGATACAATGGCACAAAAACAAACAGCTGGTCATGATCAATTAGGCGATTTCGCGCCAAAGTTCGCTGAATTGAATGATGATATTTTATTTGGAGAAGTCTGGTCTAGAGAAGAAGAATTAGCCCCTCATCAAAGAAGTTTGATCACTATTTCTGCATTGATTTCAGCGGGGAACTTTGAACAATTACCTGCTCATTTAAGAATAGGTAAACAAAATGGTATTACAAAAGAAGAAATCTCTGAAGTAATCACACATCTTTCATTTTACGTTGGTTGGCCAAAAGCATGGTCAGCATTCAATATAGCAAAAGAAATCTATCCAGTTGATGAAAATCATACCCAGAAAGAAGAGTGAATGTATAATGGCAAAAAATGAAGAAGTAAAGAACGGAATAATCTTCCCCGTGGGAGACAAAAATGAAGGATACGCCGATGTATTTACTGGTCAAAGCTTTTTGAAGATGTTAGTTAATGATCCTGAAGTTTCAGTTGCTGTAGGAAATGTGACCTTTGAACCAAGTTGTCGAAACAACTGGCATGTCCACACAGATGGCTATCAAATTTTGTTAGTGACTGGTGGTGAAGGGTGGTACCAAGAAGAAGGCGAAGCAGCGAGAAAACTACTTCCAGGCGATGTTGTAGTAACCCACAAAGGGATTAAACATTGGCATGGTGCAACGAAAGACAGTTGGTTCGAACATCTTGCCATCACATCAGGAGCATCCAAGTTTATGGAACCTGTGACAGATGAACAATACAATAACTTATGATTTTTATTAAATGGGGGAATATAGATGAATAACATCAAAGACAAAGTTGTGATTATCACTGGAGCGTCCAGTGGTATTGGAGAAGCGACTGCTCGCTTATTGGCGAAGGAGGGCGCAAAATTAGTTTTAGCAGCTAGAAGAGAAGAAAAATTGAAAGCAATCGTTGATGCAATCATATCGGAAGGCGGAGAAGCAATCTACCAAGTAACAGATGTGACGAACTCAAAAGAGAATGAACGTCTAGTTGCACGTGCGAAGGAAGTATATGGAAAAGTCGATGTGATTTTCTTGAATGCAGGGATCATGCCAAGTTCACCACTTTCTGCTTTAAAAGTGGAGGAGTGGAATCAAATGGTAGACATCAACTTAAAAGGTGTGCTTAATGGATTAGCAGCAGTGTTGCCAGAGTTCATAGAGCAAAAATCTGGGCATGTGATCACTACGTCATCAGTTGCCGGTATTAAAGCATATCCTGGCAGTGGGGTCTACGGTGCTACGAAATGGGCTGTCCGCAACCTGATGGAAGTGTTAAGAATGGAATCTGCTCAAGAAGGGACAAATATTCGAACAGCAACGATCTACCCAGCTGCAATCAACACAGAATTGTTAGACACGATTACAGATGAGTCAGCGGCAAGCGGCATGAACGCACTGTATGAACAACATGGAATCTCACCAGATCGTATAGCAAATGTAGTTGCTTTTGCAATCAATCAACCAAGTGATGTAAATGTCAGTGAATTTACTGTGGGACCGACTACTCAACCTTGGTAAGATTTTTTCAATAAATGTTGATAGAAAACCTGAACGACTCAAAGACAGCTAAATCTCGCAAATGACACTCTTGCAAGATTTAGCTGTCTATTTTACGTGTTCTGTTCACCAATTTTTATGAATACTTAAGAAATCTTCCGGAAAATCTTGATATTTATGATTGGTTGATCGTACATGATTTCAACATCATCGATCAAGCTTCCCAACAAATGATAGTCTTCACGGTCGTGAGAAGGACTGCCTAACAATTCTTGATAGTAGATATCCATGCTTGGATCCCGAGGAGTGTCTAAAAGCTTTGCCAGCTCGGATAGATCATTTGGCTGTTCAGCAATTTTTCCCTGTATTTCAACAAAAAGCCCTTCTTCGGTGTAGTCAAGTCCAATGCGTATTTCTGTTATATCATGTGAGTACAGATACGTAAGAAACTCATCAATGATCCTTTTTGATAATTCTTTTTCCAAATAAATTCTTTTCCTTTCTAACGACAGTCAAGCTGTCTAAAATAGGTACAAGAATACCTGCCACGAATCCCGTTGAGAATCCGCTATTATATAAACTTAATCCCCCATGCAAAGTGTTGACATTGTGGACTAAAGCAATATGTAAAAATCCAGCGAGTACACCGTAAATACTGCCGTAAAATCCACTGATAGGTGCAAGTCCGGTACCAAAAATTGCCGCTACGATCATCGTTGTTTGATTCACTTTGTATACTGTACCAAACAAAGAGGCCAAATAGATACCAACTAAAATAGGAAAACAGTTTTTTAAATGACTACCGAAAGCACTGAAACCAGCGACGGACAAGATTGCTCCAACGATCGGACCATTTACTTTGCCGCCAATCAGTAAAACATACACGCAAAGCATCGAACCTACAAGCCCCATGTTGATCAACGTTGCACCAATTCCAGAGATTGAAATGAAATCAGTTGTTACTTTTCCCGAGGTTTGGAAAATTGCCCGCATGCCTGTCAGTTTAAATGAATTGAAGAAAAAACCACAGATTGCAGTCAAAGAAAAGAAAATAAGCATGATCATGGTCAAGCTACGATGATAGTCTGTAGAAAGGACTGAGTGTGATTCAATTGAAAAATTAAATAATCGTAGAATACTGGTAATAGTCATTGCAATCAATCCCGAAGTAAACCCAATATTGTAGAGAGTAAAACCTCTGTGGAAAATCAAGGTTTGTGCTGCTAATGGTGGTAGTACAAAACCAATGGCAATCCCTACAAGGTTGCCTAACAACATTCCTGTCAATAACGGTAAAGACATGCCAAATGTAATGTAACTAACAACAGGCGATAGTGCACTAGCAAATAGACCTACCATGATATATTGTGAGAAAGGCTTGTGGACAAAACGAGCATAGAGATAGACACCTAAAATAATCGAAATTGAATTATAGAGATTTTTTCCAAAAAAGGAAAAACCTGTAACGGTCAAAATCGAAGCAAACATTGGACCATTCAAATTGACATTATGCCGATACGCTAATAGAATTGAAAGCAAAGTTAACGTACCAACATTTATAAATGCGCTTCCAAAACCGCCTAAAGCTAAATAATCGGTCAGAAGATTACTTGGAGAAGTGATGATCGTATATAAACCCTTGATATTTTTGATAGGATCAGCAGAAATCAAACCGATAATCAGGAAAAAAAGTCCGGTAAACGTTAAATAAAAATACTTCTTCTTTTGTGAAATGATTCTTTTCTGAGGATGAATATAAATAACGTTAGTTTCGTTGTCCATTACACACCTTCTTTTTCTTTTTCTTTAACTATAACGTGAAATAAAAGTTTTGGTCAACTCTGATTTACATTTATATCAAATTTTGTAAGGGTAACCAGTAATTTTGCCAATTTTTAAATAATTATGTGTAATTGTTAAAAAAAAATAAGAAAAAAATTTAAAATATAACGTTTTGAGTAAAATGTTTGCAAAAAACATCCAAAATCGGTTACAATAAAACAACATATATTGCAGTAAGAAGTGGGGGAGTTTTAATGAGAAGAAAAGTCTATACAAAAGATCAAATTCTGAAAGCTGCTTATGATGTCGTTGCAAAGGAAGGTTTCAAAGGCTTTACTGCTAGAAACATTGCGAAAAAAATGGGTATCTCTACTCAGCCGATCTATCTGGAGTTCAAAAACATGGAGGATCTCAAGAATACTTTGTTAGACTCTATTTTTGAACATCTTAAAGAAACGGTTTTCCCAGTAGAGCGAACAGGGGACAAAATCATTGACCTTGGTTTGAATTACATTTACTTCGCAAAGAAGCAACATAGTCTTTACATGGCTTTGTACATCGATGAGCATGGGGATGGTCAAAAAATGCATGATTTCTCTTATAATTATTTCCGAGAAATTGTGAAAGAAGACAAACGATACAATCAATTATCTGATGAATATATTGATGCACTCCATACAGGAACATGGATTGCCGTAACTGGTATCGCATCATTGATGTCTTCAAATATCATGCACCCAACAGAAGAGCAAATCATCTCATTCATCAAACGAACAATCGATTCAATTTTAGCTTTAGAAGATCCTGAACAAATCAGATAAAACGAGTAACTACTTTACGTTATCTTACACAAGACTCATTCAAACATTCTTTTGTCAGTTGTTTGACCAAAAATGGTCTTCATTGGGAGTGGGAAAAATGATTCTTGTGTTTTTGTCTATACCTGCATGAAAAAATTCATAGAAATAAAAAAACGGACTTGACATTTGTTCCGAAAAGTTTAAAAATAATACGTACGGAAGGTTGGCAGAGTGGTAATGCACCGGACTCGAAATCCGGCGAACCGGCTAATACCGGCGCGCAGGTTCAAATCCTGTACCTTCCTTATTCATTATCCTATAAAGAAGCAAAAACGTTGATATACAAGTGACAGCTTGCAACGTTTTCGCTTCTTTTTCTTTGTGTGAATACGTCTTTGAATACGTTCTGCTTAAATATCAATATATTTTGCGAATTGCGCTGCTGTTTCTTCTTTTCTTTTGTCTGTAATATGAATATATAGATCCATAGTAATTTGAATAGAAGAGTGGCCTAAACGCTCTTGCACATCTTTAATATTTGCACCAGCTTCTAAAAGCAAACTAGCATGTGTATGTCTAAGACCATGAATAGTAATTCGTTTAAGATTATTTTACATGACGAGTACGGAATCTACTAATCGCTCCTGTAAAGTAAGAATTAAAAAGAGGTTGGGACAGAAGTGTTTAACTCCGAGAAATAAGCCGAAATTCACGAAAATTGTTTTTCAAATTTTTGTGAATTTCGGCTTATTTCCGAAGGAGTTGCTTCTGCTCCCACCGTTTATTCGTTTTTAAAGAATAAGACAAAATTATTTCTTACTTTTATCCCACTCTCTTTCTAGTAGATTTACACATCTGATATTAACGAAGAACTGTTTAGTTTCCATTGTAAGTTCCATCTTTGCTGAACAAATAATAGATTAACATTCCCAAACCGATGAGGGCAATGATACTTCCTGCAATCGGGACCCAGTTGGCATATTCTTCTGCTAACATAAGTATCGCACCACCAACAAACATGAAGCCAGCTGCTAATAAATTTTTCATTTTGGTTAACCTCCATTCTTGTTGTTTATCTATAGAGTAATAAATAATCTTCATTTGATCTGTCCCTGAACGGCTTGATGAGAGCGCTTTATTCTATTGTACAGTGGCCAGCTACTCAGAGCAAAAATTTTGTACCAGATTGTCAGGATTCGAACCAGCGAGCTATTGAGTAAAAGTTCGTCTAACTCAGCTGATAGAGGAGGTGCGAAAAATTACTTTTTCAGTGTCCAAAATCGGAGTAGATCAATTTGAAAGCTGATACATAAATCATACGAGATATTGAATTGTCATAGATGTAAATTGTATTCATGATTAAGTAACAAGGATTATTTTTAAAACCTGGAATAAAAGATAGCGCCGTAGCAAAAAAAGTGGTAAATTAGTTGACGAGCCTTCTTTTTTTTATAAGATAAATGTAAGGTTTCAATTTATTTTCATGTGACGAAAGTGTAAGGGTGTAATTACTCGTTCTATGCGTGTTTACTATGATAAGATGCACATGAACGGATATTAATGAGTGTAACTATTTATTTAGGATGTGAAAAATAGATGTGCGGAATTGTAGGATTTGTTAATAACAAAGATAATAAAAAAGCAATAGTGAATGCAATGATGGATCGAATCGTTCATCGAGGACCAAATAGTGCTGGAGAATATATTGATCAATCTGTTGCTTTGGGTTTTAGACGTTTAAGTATCATTGACTTGGAAGGCGGTTCACAGCCTATTTATAATGAAGATCGTACGAAAATCATTATTTTCAATGGTGAAATTTATAATTACCAACCTTTGAGAGAAGAATTGATCAAGGCAGGTCATATTTTCCAAACCCACGCAGATACAGAAGTATTGTTGCATGGATATGAAGAATGGGGTACTGATCTTTTACAAAAAGTACGTGGGATGTTCGCATTTGCTATTTGGGATAATGAAAAAAATGAATTATTTGGGGCACGTGACCATTTTGGTATCAAACCTTATTATTATGCTGAAATGAATGGAACATTCATGTTTGGATCAGAAATAAAGAGTTTTTTACCACATCCAGATTTCAAAAAAGAATTAAATAAATCAGCGTTGAAACCATATATGACTTTTCAGTATTCACCATTGAATGGCGAAACATTTTTCAAGGGTGTCCACCGCTTACCAGAAGGCCATTATTTTACGTATAAAGATGGACAACTGGATATCCAACAATATTGGGATGCCGACTTTGAAACAAAAGGAGAGCATTCAAGACAAGAATGGATCGACAAGATTGATGAAACAGTGCAGTCTTCTATTGCAGCACATAAAATAAGCGATGTAGAAGTCGGTTCATTCTTATCTAGTGGTGTTGATTCTAGTTATGTGACTTCAGTGCTTAAACCAGATCATTCGTTTTCTATTGGATTTGATGACAAGACTTATAACGAAGCAATCGAAGCGAGAAAGTTGACTGAGCGTTTGGATCTAGATAATACCGCGGCTGTGATCGATGGCGATATGTCCTTCAAGGCTTTTCCTTTGATCCAGTATCATTTAGATGAACCTGATTCAAATCCTTCATGTGTGCCGCTCTATTTTTTAGCAAATCTAGCATCGCAAAGTGTGAGAGTTGTCCAATCTGGTGAAGGCGCAGATGAACTATTTGCTGGCTACCAAACGTATGGATTCCATACTAATTCAAAATTTATTCGTGTAATTGCGCAAGGATTGAAAAAATTGCCTAAAGGAACAAGATATAATCTTGGTCGTAAAATTGGGAAAATGAAAAATTTCCATGGGAGAATCCATTTATATGAATCTCTAGCACCTGCTAAAGAATATTTTATCGGGCATGCACGTGTATTTGAAGAAGCGGAAGCTGCAGATATTTTAACTGATGATTTCCAACAAGCACCAACAGTCAAAGATATTATGGCTGCTCATTATGCGAACACAGATAAAATTGCTGATGAGGTCAATAAAATGCAGTATGTCGATCTTCATCAATGGATGCCGAAGGATATTTTGCTGAAAGCTGATAAACTTTCAATGGCAAGTTCTCTGGAAGTCCGAGTGCCTTTATTGGATATCGAAGTCATGAAACTGGCACAACAGATTCCAAGTAAATATCTGTTGAATCAAAACAACACGAAAGATGTTTTCCGCCAAGCAGCGAATAAACATCTACCAGAAGAATGGTCGAACCGAGTGAAATTAGGCTTCCCTGTACCAATCAAAGCTTGGTTAAAAGAAGACCATGGCTATCGACAAGTAAAAGAATTATTTGAAGCAGATTTTGCGAAAGAATTCTTTGATCAAGAAAAAATCATGAAGTTATTGAATGATCATTATGAAGGCCGTAAAGAAGAACAACGGAAAATTTGGACGATTTTCAGCTTTTTGACTTGGTACAACGTGTTCTTTGTTGAAGAAACAGTTCCTCAAGCAGAAGCAATTGATTATGTAACTGTCTGAAGCAGAGTTTTTTCCTGACAATTATTCAAAGTGAAAGAGGCTGGGACAGAAGTGTTTAACTCCGAGAAATAAGCCCACATTCACGAAAATTGCTTTTCAAATTTTTGTGAATTTCGGCTTATTTAAGAAGGAGTTGCTTCTGCTCCCACCGTTTATTTGTTTTTAAAGCATGAGACAAAAGTGTTTCTTACTTTTGTCTCATGCTCTTTTTGCTCAATGATATCCAACTGATGGGGTTAATCTCCCCCCATCCACGTCTAGTAAAAAATCAAGGTGTATCGGTTGGTGTTAATTCTTTTCAGCAGAATAGCTGATTTCTTTTTCTTTGCTGTCATCTTTTTTGTAGATAGTCAAAGTTGTTTCTTTATTTTGAGCGATCTCTTTGCCTTTTTCAATGGCTTCTTTTTTTGTTGCAAAGCGTTGACTTGCTTTTTTTGCGCCATCTGATATGACAATCCATTGATCCTCTTCAAATCTGATGTTCACATTGGCATTGATCAACTTTGATGCTCGTGGATTTTTTTCGTGTTTGTCTGTTTTAGAGGGATTTTTTTCTTCTGAAAATTCTTTTTTCTCTGATTTGTCGGCATTTTCATACCATTCCTTTGCCTGTTTGATCGCAATAGGGATCGCTCGGTCATCTGGATATCCATCAGCTAATAACGCATTGCCAATAGCAATGGCTTTTTTTCGAACAAGTTCTTCTAGGTTTTTCATTGAAGGTGGGTAGTCTGTCATATTCCATGGCATGAATGTTTCCTCCTTTAAATGATCGTATTCTTCTTGCATTTCCTTCTATAATCCATAGTGTAAACGTAAGCTATAAAAAAGAAAAAGAATTTGTTTACAGCATCATGACTTATTCTTTCTTCGTCAAGTAAATCTACTTAACAAATTTCAGGAAAAGGCTAGTAATCTGGTGAAAATCATGGTAAGATAGTCAAGTCTGAGAGTCATCTTAGAGGATTCTAGTAAAAATGGGAGGGAAAAACATGCGCGTAAACATTACTTTAGAATGTACTTCTTGTAAAGAACGTAACTATTTGACAAGCAAAAACAAACGTAACAACCCTGATCGTTTGGAAAAACAAAAATATTGCCCACGCGAACGTAAAGTTACTTTACACCGTGAAACTAAATAAGCATAAATAAAGTTCTTGTTCATTTGGATATGATGGATAAGACTTAGCAAAAAAGGACTGGACATCTGAGGATGGTTCAGTCTTTTTTGCTTAATAACTGGTTATTTTTTCGATAAATGTGTATGCTTTTTATAGCATACCGGAGAGGATGAGACAGATGTTTATTTCAATGTGGGCACAAGATAGAAATGGGTTGATCGGCAAAGATGGGTTACTTCCATGGAAATTGCCTAATGATATGCGTTTTTTTAGAGAACATACAATGAATAGAATATTGGTGATGGGGAGAAAAACCTACGAAGGCATGGGAAAATTGTCCTTACCCTACCGAAAGATTATCGTCTTAACAAGCCAAACTGATTTTAAAGTAGAAGAGAACGCAGAAGTGATGCATTCAATTGAAGAACTACTTGCGTATGCGAAGAATTGTTCAGAGGATATTTATGTATCGGGTGGCAGTCGGATTTTTCAGGAATTATTACCAGAAACTGGGATTATTTGGCGTACATTGATTGATGCTACCTTTGAAGGAGATACATTTATCGGTGAAATCGATTTTTCCGATTTTGATCTGATGGAAGAACATGTGGGCATAGTTGATGAAGAAAATCAGTATCCTCATCGTTTTCAGAAATGGCAAAGACGAGTGGCGGAGGCTGAATGAGGCTGGGACAGAAGTGTTTGATTCTGAGAAATAAGAAGAAATTAACGAAAATTGCTTTTCAAATTTTTGTGAATTTTGGCTTATTTCCGAAGGAGTTGCTTCTGCTCCCACGCTCATCATGTTTAAAATGCCTAATAGAACATGCGCAGTATTGAAGTATTTTTATCAAAATGCAAAAAAAAATGATTTTGATGCGTAACAGAGAAACCAAATTTTGTATCTTTCTTTGAGCAATCATCTGAAATTGCTTGATTTTGATCCTATAAACGATCGATCATTTGAGAAAAAGCGAATAAGTTAATTGATTTTGAAAAAAATAGAAAAAGAGCCTTGGACCAATGGAATTTTTCCTTAAAAGTTCGATTGAATCATCGAATGATACGGAGAAATATTTCATTGGAGACAAGGCTTTTTTCATGATAGTGATTCTTAGTTTAATCGCTCTTTGATATCGTCGACCATTTGTTCACTCGCAATAGGACCATTGTATAGCCAACTTGATTCAGGGCCAAACTCTAATACATTGTTTGCTTTGACTGCTTTAAGATTTTTCCAAGTGGCTTCGTTGAACATGTCTGCTTTTTTATCACTGTTGACTAAAATAATATAGTCTGCATCTAATTCTGCTAGTTTTTCAGAAGAAACAGCAGACCAATCAGAAGTGGCTTCTTTAGAAACTTCTGCAACTAGAGGAGGGACTCCAAACTGCAAATCACCGTAGACGATTCGTCCGCTTGAACGATTTTCGCTTACCATGAAAGCAGAATTATTGGTTACCCATAAGACTGCAGCTGTTTTGCCATTGATCTTATCTGCTAATTCGGTGCGTGTCTCTGTGACTTTTTTCTGGTAATCAGAGATGATCTTATCTGCTTGTTCCTTTTTATCAAGGACTTTTCCGATATCTTTCAGTTGTGTTTCCCAAGTGACCTCTGTGCCATTTTCTACGACGTAGGTTGGAGCAATCTTAATATATTGATCGTATTTGCCACCTTCAACTGTAGCAGAAGAGGAGATTAGTAATAGATCAGGTTCAAAACTCAAAACTTTCTCGTAAGGGAGGTCATAGGAAATGGTAGGAACACCTTTAAGCTCGCTTTGCAGATAATCTTGGATTGAGCCACTGCCAACTGTCCACTGTGCTACTGGTTTTTCTCCTAATGCAATCAGATAGTCTTCCAGATAACTACCGATGATTCGTTTCGGTTGATTGGGTATTGCGACTTTATGACCTAAAGTATCTGTTACAGTATGCGTTGCGTTAGTAGATTCTGTTGTAGAAGTCTCGGCTGTTTTTGTTTTGTCTGTTGACGAACAGGCTCCTAAAAGACCAATCAACAATAAAGTACTAGTGATTGTACATAATTTAGTTTTTAGATTCATTTTTTTCCTCCATCTTTAATTGAGAATCTTTCTCATTTGCTATTATTCATGATAATAGAAGTGGTGTCAACCGTTTTTAGAGAAGTTCTAAGGGGCAAAGTAATGCTTGACGAATTTGTGAAGTGCCTTCATAATTGAGAATGATTTTCAATGGAAGGGTGAAAAAAATGACAATACTGGAAGCCGTTGATATTTCGACAGGTTACCTGAATAAGCAGATCAGTGAAAAATTATCTGTTAAGATCCCTGAAGGAAAAATTACCAGTTTAATTGGACCAAATGGTAGTGGTAAATCCACTTTATTAAAAAGTTTTACACGAATTCTTCCCGTTCAAAAAGGAAAGATCATGGTAGCGGGTTCTGATATTGCGACATATGCACCAAAAGAATTAGCGCGAAAGATTTCATTGCTGGCACAAAGTAGTGAGCATCCTTTAGGCATGTCGGTAGAAGAAGTTGTTTCATATGGACGTTATCCTTATCGAAAACTTTTTAGCGGAATGAATGAAAAGGATCTCTCTGCGATCGATTGGGCATTAGAGGTCACTCATTTGTTGGAGTTTCGTGAAAGAGATTTAGCTAGTTTATCTGGTGGACAAGCGCAAAGAGTTTGGATTGCCATGGCGTTGGCGCAAGAGACGGATATTTTGATCTTGGATGAACCAACCACGTATTTAGATCCAGCCCATCAATTAGAAATCTTAGAATTGTTAGTAGAAATCAATCGTGCAAAGCATACGACCATTTTGATGTCCATCCATGACATCAATCATGCTTCACGTTTTTCAGACTGTTTGATTGGGATGAAGGATGGAAAATTGGTGGTGCAAGGAACGCCAGCAGAAGTAGTCACAAAAGAATGGATGCGTGAAATCTTTGAAATTGATGCACAGATCGTCCAACTTCCAGAGACGAATAAACCTGTCTTTCTATCTTACGATTTGATGACTAGTCGTAAGGAGGGAGAAAAGTGAAACAGAAAAGAAAAGTTTTTACGCTTGTATTGTTTATAGTAGCCATCTTCATTATTTTTGTGATTTCTTTATCAAATGGGGCAGTGTCTATCGGCTTCTCCAATTTGTGGCGGGCAATTTTTCAGTTTGATGCTAGTGTTCAAACACAACAGATCATACGAACGATTCGGCTCCCTAGAATCTTAGGTTCTTTTTTGGTGGGAAGCTGCTTTGCACTTAGTGGTGCGTTGATGCAAGGGGTGGCTAGGAATAATTTAGCGGACTCTGGATTACTTGGTATCAATTCGGGGGCATCGTTAGCAATGGCAGTCAGTTTTATTTTTTTGCCAAAAACATCAGCATTTGGTGTGTTCTTGATTTCGTTATTAGGGTCGTTCCTAGTTACGTTACTTGTATTTTTTTGTTTGAGTCTTTCTAGAGTGGGGATGAATCCCATTCAGCTTATTTTAATTGGCGTGGCAATTAGTTCCTTTTTTACTGCTATTAGTCAAGCATTGACCCAATTGTTTAATCTTCAACAAGATTTGGCTTTTTGGTTTGTCGGAGGAGCTGCAAACATAACTTGGCAGCAGCTAAAAGTGATTGCGCCTGTTTATATAGTGGCAGTTGGTTGTTCGTTTGTACTAGGTAAATCTGTTTCTTTAGTAAATCTAAGCGAGGCACATGCTTTGGCTCTTGGAGGACATCCTAAGCGGACTAGGATCGTCGTATTTTTATTAGTAGCTGTTTTAGCAGCCATTGCAGTTTCACTGGTAGGTCCAGTATCATTTATTGGCTTGATGGTGCCTCCGGTGGTTCGAGGCTTAGTTGGTTCGGATTATCGGTATGTCTTACCTGCATCATTCTTATTAGGTGGGGGATTCGTGATGTTTGCGGATTATGTGGCGCGAATGATCAATCCTCCCTTTGAAACTCCTTTTGGTCTAGTGGTTGCATTGATTGGTGTTCCGTTCTTATTGTTTCAAGTTAGGAGGGAACATGCATGAAAAAGATCCAATATGCTATCTTTTTATTGTTTTTTTTACTTGTCATTACTTCACTAGCTAGTCTGATGATCGGCACTCCATTTATTTCTCTAGATCAAATTTTCGACTTGATGGTAGGAAAAGGGCAAGCTCTCCATTCTTTGGTGGTGTCTGAATTTCGGCTGCCTCGCTTATTGATTAGTCTTGTTGCGGGTTTGAGCCTTGGGGTGTCCGGTTACTTACTACAAGGAGTGACTAGAAATGAGTTAGCGGACTCTAGTTTATTAGGAATAAACGCGGGTGCGGGATTTTTTGTGATGCTGTATCTAGGATTCTATGCAAATGACTCTTCCCCGTTTTTATTGTTATTGGTAGCTTTTTTAGGAGGCGCTTTTGCGGCGTTCTTAGTATATGCCGTTGCCCATAAGCGGAATGGACTGCTTGGCATGAACCGCATTTTACTGGCAGGTATCGCTGTGAATGCAGGGTTATCTGCTTTGATGTTATTGTGTACGATCAAGTTGTCAAAAGAAAGCTATGGATTTGTTAATTCTTGGCTAGCAGGTTCGATTTGGGGAGCAAGTTGGCCATATGTATGGGTATTGATCCCTTGGGCAGCTGTTATACTCATTCTTACGGTATTTTTCAGTGGCCGGATCGGACTATTATCCTTAGGGCAAGAAAGAGCACGTAGCTTGGGCTTGAATGTAACAAGAAGTCAGCAGATTCTTTTATTACTTGCTGTCGCTTTAGCTTGTGGAAGTGTTGCTGTCGCTGGTAGTCTTTCGTTTGTCGGTTTACTTGCACCCCATGCAGCAAAACTAATCGTGCGACGAGAAAATCAATGGTCATTTCTTTTAAGTGGATTATTTGGCGCACTTTTTGTCAATAGTGCTGATAGTATTGCTCGAATCATTCTACCAAGCGGAGAAATCCCTACTGGAATCTTGATTGCCATCATTGGCGCACCTTATTTCTTGTATTTACTCTTTTCCAAACAAAAACAGATTCTAAGTTGACCTAGCTTTAAGAAGAGTCTAGTACAAAAATGTTTGTTTCCGAGGACTAAGAAAAGATTTGTGAAATTACTTTTCAAATTTTATGGATTTTGGCTTATTTTCGAAGGAGCTGCTTCTGTTTTGCTGTTTATCTGTATTTGAAGAGGTCGAGACAAAAGTCGTTTAGGTTTGAGAAATTGGAGAGAAAAACGGACAATACGTTTTTTGTATTGCTCGTTTTTTTTAATTTCCGAAAAAACTGATTTTTAGATTTGTCCCACATGCTCTTCTTTTTAAAGAAACTGCATTTATTTGAAAAGTTAAATTGCTATTTTGAGCATTTTCCGCTACCATTTTAACAAGAGGAAGGGTGACTTTTTTGGAACGTACAAAAGAAGACCTGCGGAAATTTGGTATACAACAACTGCAAAGGATAGCCGAGAGTGGCGAGAAAGAAGCAAAAGAACGAAAGCTCTATCAAAAATTGTATGAAAGCAGCAAGTGGCAAAAGGCAAGAACCATTGGGCTAACAATAGCAAATGGCTTTGAAATTTCGACCCAACCGCTTATTGAATCAGCTCAAAGTGCAGGGAAAAGCATCGCTGTTCCGAAAACACTACCTAAACGTCAAATGGCCTTTTATCAGGTTGATCAAGAGACAACATTTGAAAAATCAAGTTTTGGTGTGTTTGAACCAATTTCTGATCGGTATTATTCGCCAAATGAAATTGACTTGCTGATTGTCCCGGGGATCATTTTTCATGAATGTGGGTATCGCATCGGTTTTGGCGGAGGATATTATGATCGATATTTGCAAAATTACCCCAATGCGACGTGCAGCCTTGTTTTCCATGAACTTATCAATAACGAATGGCTCCCTGAAAGTTTTGACAAAAAAATCCAACAACTATTTACGGATGTTTAAAAGGAGGATTTCATGAATTATCAACAACAGATAAAATTAAAGGCTTGGTTAAGAAGGCCGATCATCACTTACTTTTTCTTGGCAATCCAGACAATCGTATTCTTAGCGATGGAATTCATCCCATCAAATAATATTGCTGCATCTATGGGAATGTATGGACCATTCGTCGTTTATATGAATGAATGGTGGCGATTCATCACACCTATCTTTATCCATTTTGGTCTGATGCATTTTGCCATGAATTCATTGATTCTCTATTTTATGGGTGAACAAATTGAAACGCTCTATGGGCATTGGCGCTTTTTTATAATCTACCTATTCAGCGGAATCATGGGGAATGCAGCTAGCTTTGCGTTCAATCAAGCCGGCGTCCTTTCTGGTGGGGCAAGTACCTCATTATTTGGATTGTTTGGCGCATTATTCATATTAGGTTTTCATTTCAAAAATGATTATCAGGTAAGACAAATGATTCGTCATTATATGCTGTTTATTGCGATGAGCTTTGTTTTTGGTCTCATGGATACATCGGTGGATATCTGGGGACATGTGGGAGGAATCATTGGTGGTTTGCTTTTAGGGAATTGTTTAGGTTTACCCAAAAAAATGACCGATTATTCGATCCATCAGCGAATACTTTCACTTCTAGTTTTTGGATTTCTTTTAATAATATGTGTTTTATTGGGTTTAAAAAAATATGGATTACTTGTATAATATGAAGGAAGTGCTTAGAGATGGAGAGCTTGTATGATGTGCAACAACTATTCAAAAGGTTTGGCATCTTTGTCTATGTGGGGTCACGTATCTATGATATTGAGTTGATGACGATCGAATTGAGGAATCTTTATGATAATCGGTTGATCGATCATGATACATACATGACAGCGTGGCATATACTGAAAAGAGAGCACCGAGTAGAAGAAAGCCGAAAGAAAGGAAACTTGTAATGGACAAAAAAATTATTGGGATTGATTTAGGTGGTACAACAGCAAAATTTGCAATTTTAACACCGGAAGGAGAAATTCAACAAAAGTGGAGTATCGATACCAATATTTTGGATGATGGCACGCACATCATTCCTGAGATTGTTGAATCAATCAATCATCGTTTGAATTTATACAACATGAAAGCTGAAAATTTTATTGGGATCGGTATGGGGACACCTGGTAGTGTCGACAGCGATGCTGGGACAGTCATTGGTGCCTACAATTTAAACTGGACTGAACTTCAATACGTAAGAAAGCAAATTGAAGAAGGTACAGGAATCAAATTTGCAATCGACAATGATGCCAATGTGGCAGCTTTAGGTGAACGATGGAAAGGCGCTGGGGAAAATGACCCAGACGTTATCTTCGTTACGTTAGGAACCGGTGTGGGCGGTGGTATCATAGCTTCTGGCAACTTGATCCATGGCGTTGCTGGTGCTGGGGGCGAAATTGGCCATATCACAGTTGATCCAGAAGGTTTTGAGTGTACTTGCGGTAAACGTGGCTGTCTTGAAACAGTCTCAAGCGCAACTGGTGTGGTTCGTTTAGCACGCTTCTTAGCCGAAGAATACGCTGGTGACTCAACACTTAAAAAGATGCTTGATGATGGTGAAGAAGTGACAAGTAAAGACATCTTTGAATTGGCAGAGGGCAATGATCCTTTTGGTTTGATGGTTGTAGACCGCGTATGCTTCTACTTAGGTTTGGCTTGCGGCAATCTAGGGAATACAATGAACCCTTCAAGCATCGTTCTAGGTGGGGGCGTTTCAGCTGCAGGTGAATTTTTACGCAGCCGTGTCGAAAAATATTTCAATCAATTCACATTCCCACAAGTAAGAGAATCAACAAAAATCAAATTAGCGGAATTAGGAAATGAAGCCGGTGTGATCGGTGCTGCTTCATTAGCCTTGAAGTTTGCTTAACAAAGTGGAGGAATTACATGGTTTTATGGGTTATTAACATCGTATTGCTACTAATTATTCTTGCAATCGTATTTTGGGAAGTCTATTTGCGAGTAATGGCAAAACGTTCTGCGAAAACGCTGGAAGAAGAAGAATTCCGAGAAAACATGCGAAAAGCACAAGTCATTGATGTTCGTGAAAAAGATGTTTTTGATGCGGGACACATCCTAGGCGCAAGAAACATTCCTTATACAGTTTTGAAAGATTCACTAGGATCGATTCGTAAAGACCAACCAGTGTACATTTATGATCAAAAGAAAAGTTTAAGCATACGTACAGCAAATAAACTAAGAAAAGCTGGCTACAAAGATATCTATATCTTAAAAGGTGGATATGATGGTTGGTCAGGTAAAGTAAAAAGTAAAAGAGTGTAACATTTCTTCAATACTTGAAGGAATCAGTAAAGATCCTTTTAAAAAGTCTGAGTATCTGAAAATATTTTTTATATTTTCAAGATTCTTAGACTTTTTCTTTATGATCAGTTTTTGTAGGATTGGACAAAATCGACTATGATTTGAATCATTTATGCTATGATCGAAATAGAAGAGGAATGTGGAGTCAATGATTAAATTAAAGAGAATTTATCAAGAAAGAGAAGAAAATGATGGGGTTCGGGTTTTAGTTGATCGCATATGGCCTCGAGGAATATCGAAAGAAAAAGCACATCTTGATTTGTGGCTCAAAGAAGTTGCACCGAGTACAGAATTAAGAAAGTTTTTTGGACATGATCCAAAGCATTTTGCAGAATTTTCTAAACGATATAGCGAGGAATTGACAAAAGAGGAAGAAAAACGGATAGCAATCACCCAGTTAAAGTTGCTTCTTGAAACTTATCCGGTAGTGACGCTAGTCTATGGCGCAAAGGATGAAAAACAAAATCAAGCGGTCGTATTGAAAGAATATCTTGAGAGGAGTATCGGTGGATGAAAATTGGCATTGTAGGCGGTGGACCAAGAGGATTGAGCATGGCTGAACGATTGTTGCGCAATGGGGCAAATGAGCAAGCACTTGAACTTATTCTATTTGATCCAGTAGGACCGGGCGGCAGAGTCTGGCGACTTGATCAACCCTCTGAATTACTAATGAATTCTGTATCTCAACAAGTGACACTTTTTACTGATGAAACGTTATCAAGCGGAGGAGTTATTTCACCTGGTCCCAATCTTTATCAATGGAGTAAGACAAACGCAGTTGACTTCATTGAACAGCAAAATATACCAATGAAAGCTGAGTTTATCAAGGAATCAAGGGAGTTAAAAAAGGATGAACAATGTTCCCGCTGCTTTTACGGACTTTATCAGCACTGGTTTTATACACAATTAAATGAAGCATACCCCAAAAATCTGACTTTGGTCAAAGGGCTAGTTACTGAAATCCAAAAAAAAGAGCAGCAGTATCAACTGGAGACGGACAAACAAGTATTTATGGTAGATCAATTGGTTTTGGCCACAGGACATTGGGAAAATGAACTGACTGGGGAAGAGAAGAAACTTTATGATCACGCAATGAAAGAGTACTTATTCTATCAGCCCCCTGCAAATCCTGCAGACGTTCCTGTTCAATCGATCCCATCAAAAGAAAATGTCATTTTGAAAGGATTAGGATTAAGTTTTTTCGACTACGTAGGGCTGTTCACAATTGGCCGTGGCGGTTATTTTGAAGATAAAGGGGAAAAATTGATTTATCATCCTTCTGGGTTGGAACCAGTTGTCTATTGCGGTTCGAGAAAAGGACTTCCTTATTTTCCTCGGGGAAAGAACCAAAAACAGGGAGGTGCTATGGCTTTGCCAAGATTGATCACGAGAGAAAATCTGTCAAAGCTGTATCATTCGAAGAAATTGACAGGAACCTTATTTTTTGAATTATTGAAAAAGGATACAGAATTGTTCTATTACAAAAAAATCATTGAAGAATATCAGCTAGAGATTTCAAGTGCGGTATTTGAGCAAGACTTTCTTTCTGATAAAGAAGAGCTGTGGCAACTGAAGTACCCTGAGCTAATGTCTTATCACTGGTCGTGGGATTTCTTTGCTGACCCATTGAGTTCTAGTCAAGATTTTATACCAGCAAGCAGACAGTTTATTGCATATCAGATCAATGAAGCTTTAAAGGGAAACTGTACAGGTGCGATTGCGTCGACATTCGATGCATTGAAAGATTGGCGTGATCCGATACGGCAAGCGATCGAATGGGAAATTTTTACAGTAAAGGAATATGAAGAATTGTTATGGGGTTGGTTCACTCGTCTGAATGCGTTTCTTACGATTGGCCCACCAGCAGTTCGAACAAGAGAACTAGCTGCTCTGATTGATGCCGGGATTTTTCACTTGGTCGAGCCCCCTATTGATATCCGTATGTCAGAAGGCTGTTTTTCTGTAGATTGTAAAGATGTAACGGTCAAAAGTAGGTTTTTGATTGAAGCACGTGTACCTAAAAATGACCTCCTTCACACAGAAAACCCAGCTTTAAAGAGTCTAAGAAATAATCAGCTTATTCGTTCGTATACTTATCAAGACCAGAAAAAACAGTACCATACAAATGCAGTTGATGTCATTCGAGGAACAAACCAAGTTGTGAACCAAAAAGGAAAGATAGAGGAGACGGTTTATTGTATCGGTATCCCAGTTGAAGGCGTAGATTGGTTGACGGCTGCCGTTTCAAGACCTTACACTGATCCTTGGAATTTAAGACAAATCGACCGAATCGCACAACATATATTGCAGAGTAAAAGGATATAAAAAAAAGACCTAAAAGTACGACTCTTTTAAGAAAGGGCGTCTCTTAGGTCTTTTCTTAAAGAAAAATTAGCGAGAAACACGTTTACGCATTGCTTTTTTTCGATTTTCTTCGATCATTGCTTCCTTCTCATCGATTGGATCAATGACTGTTTTTTTGACTGAAGCGACTAAACCAGCAACTGCAGCAGCTGTTGCAAGACTACCTACTAAAATACCTGATACAAATTTTTTCATCTCAAACACCTCGTTTATTAGTTGTTACCTCTATTATGGAACAAAATGGAAAAAAAGACCAGTCTGAGGTCTAAAAACTGAAAACCTTTGCAATTAATGGTTGAAAAAATTTACTAAATGTTTTATTATAAATTTACTAAATAAAAAAGAAAGCATTTTACAAGAGGATGGGACAGAAGTGTTTAACTCCGAGAAATAAGAAATTAACGAAAATTGCTTTTCAAATTTTTGTGAATTTCGGCTTATTTAAGAAGGAGTTGCTTCTGCTCCCACCGTTTATTCGTTTTTAAAGAATGAGACAAAAGTGTTTCTTACTTTTGTCCCACGCTCTTCAAGAAGTAAATGTTTGATTAAAAAGAAGAAAAAAGGAGTGGGCATATGTCAATTTTAGTTTTAGGTGGTGCAGGTTATATTGGTTCCCATGCTGTGGATCAATTAATCAATAAAGGCTATGAAGTAATCGTGGTGGATAATTTATTGACTGGTCACAAAGCAGCGGTCCATCCAGATGCACGTTTTTATGAAGGCGATATTCGCGACAAAACTTTTTTGAAATCTGTTTTTGAAAAAGAAACGATTGAAGGAGTTCTTCATTTTGCTGCTAGTTCATTAGTAGGTGAGTCAGTCGAAAAACCGTTAAAATATTTCAACAACAATGTCTATGGTATGCAAGTGTTATTGGAAGTCATGCATGAATTTGATGTTAAAAATATCGTATTCTCTTCGACTGCTGCAACCTATGGCGAGCCAAAAGAATTCCCGATTACAGAAAGTACCCCAACGAATCCTAAAAATCCTTATGGTGAAAGCAAACTGATGATGGAAAAAATGATGAAGTGGTGTGATAATGCCTATGGAATGCGGTATGTCGCTTTACGCTACTTCAATGTGGCTGGTGCTAAATCGGATGCCTCTATAGGAGAAGATCATACACCAGAAACCCATTTAGTTCCAATCATCTTGCAAGTAGCGTTAGGCCAACGTGAAGCATTAGCTATTTATGGGGATGACTATGATACACCAGATGGGACATGCGTCAGAGATTATGTACAAGTAGAAGATCTGATTGCCGCACACATCTTAGCTTTAGAATATCTAAAAGCCGGTAACGAAAGCAACTTCTTCAATCTAGGAAGTAATCAAGGCTATTCAGTGCAAGAGATGCTTGAAGCAGCTCGAGAAGTGACAGGAAAAGAAATTCCAGCAAAAATTGCTCCTCGACGAGCAGGCGACCCAAGTCGATTAGTCGCTTCAAGTGCAAAAGCACAAGCGATTTTAGGTTGGCAGCCGAAATTTACAGACGTGAAGGAAATTATTAAAACTGCTTGGGAATGGCATGTCAGCCATCCTAATGGTTATGAGGAGTAGAGGAAAGATGACAATCAGTCAAACGATTTGCGATTTTACTACGTTAGCGATCGAAGCGGGTGGGTGGATGGAGATGGACCGGATCTATCTACAAAACAGGATCAACGGTATGATCGGCGAAGAGGCAATGGATGTGTACCAAGTGCGTTCCGTCAATGAGGATTCAGTGGATTTATTGGATCGTTTAGTCGAGCAAGCACAAAAAAATGGAATAGTTTCTGACTTAACAGCGGAAAAAGAAATTTTCGAAGCACAATTGATGGACTTTTTGACTCCTCCACCTTCTGTAGTCAATGCATTTTTTGCGCAACATTATGCCAACGACCCTGAAGAGGCAACGAACTATTTCTTTGATTTGAGCAAGCGAAATGACTACATCAAGACCCGAGCTATCGCAAAAAATATCCAATATATCTACCCATCAGATTATGGCGAGCTGGAAATCACGATCAATTTATCGAAACCTGAGAAAGATCCAAAACAAATTGCAGCTGAACGACAAGCTGCGAAAGTTGATTACCCTAAATGTATGCTGTGTATGGAAAATGAAGGATACAAGGGGCGCTTGAATTATCCAGCGCGGACGAATCATCGGATCATTCGTATGAACTTGGATGGCGAAAGCTGGGGATTTCAATACTCACCTTATGCTTACTACAATGAGCATTCGATCATTCTTTCAGAAGAACATCGGCCAATGAGAATCACGAAGGAGGCTTTCGCTCGTTTACTGAAGATTACCGAAGTCTTGCCACACTATTTTGTTGGTTCAAACGCTGATTTACCGATCGTAGGGGGATCGATCTTATCTCACGATCACTATCAAGCAGGACGTCATGAATTTCCAATGGCAAAAGCGCCAATAGAAAAATTGATCAAATTATCTGATTATCCGCAAGTAATTGCTGGAATCGTCAAGTGGCCGATGTCTGTGATCCGTTTACAAGCGACAGATCGACATGTATTAGTCGAAGCGGCTACAAGCGTGTTGGGAAAATGGAAGAACTATTCTGATCCAGCAGTAGAAGTCAATGCATTTTCTCCAGATGGAACACCACACCATACGATTACACCGATAGCAAGAAAACGGGATAACTATTATGAACTTGATTTAGTGTTACGTGACAATAATACGTCAGAAGAACATCCAGAAGGGATCTTCCATCCGCATCGGGATATCCAACATATCAAGAAAGAAAACATTGGCTTAATCGAAGTCATGGGGCTAGCAGTTTTACCGCCACGCTTAAAACCAGAATTAGCAGAGGTTAAAAATTATCTATTAGGAAAAGACCATCATATTGCGGATTATCATGTGGAATGGGCGGATCAGCTCAAAGCTGAACACCCAGAATTGACTGAGAAATCAGTGGACAATATCGTCTTTGAAGCAGTAGGAAAAGTTTTTGCACGTGTATTAGAAGACGCGGGTGTTTTCAAACGTGATGAAGAAGGACAAGCTGCTTTTGAACGCTTTACTGCAGGGTTATAAGAAAATGGATGGAAAACGGAGAGGAGGGAGAGACAGTGGCAACAATTAAAGATATTGCTCGGTTGGCAGGTGTTTCTCCTGCTACCGTTTCGAGAGTTCTTAACTATGATAGCGAGCTGTCAGTTGCTTTAGAGACAAAGAAAAAAATTTTTGAGGTCGCAGAAAGTTTGAATTATACGAAGCATCTTAGAAATGGTTCTGCAAGCAAACAAACTGTGCGTCTGATCCAATGGTACAATGATCAGGAAGAATTAGAAGATCTGTATTATCTTGCGATCCGTCTGGGGATTGAGAAGAAAGCGGAAGAGTTGAATATTGCGCTACTAAAAGAAACGTGGGATTCGGTAAGTGAGAAGCCAGCAGATGGAACAATTGCTTTAGGTAAGTTCGATACACATCAATTAGTGGAATTGAAAAAATCACAAGCGAACCTTCTCTTAGTTGATTCAGATGGGACCAATCACGGTATCAATTCTTTGATCGTTGATTTCTCTTCAAGTATTAAAAAGATCATTGATTATTTCAAAAATCAAGGGGCAAGGGAGATCACGATGCTTGCTGGCAAAGAGTATACAAAAAAGAGCCGCCAAAGAGTCAGTGATCCGAGGAGCAGTGCATTCAAACAGCTTATCGCTGCAGAGGGATTACAGGGGACAATTATCGAAGCAGATTTTTCCGTAGAATCCGGGTACCAAGTGATGAAGGAACATTTAGAAAATCATCAGAAATTTCCAACTGCGCTGTTTGCGGCAAATGATGCATTAGCGATCGGTGCATTAAAAGCTATTACGGAAAAAAATTATAGAGTTCCACAAGATATTTCGCTGATTGGTTTTAATGATGTCAGTGTAGCAAAATATGTTTCTCCGCCACTTTCAACGGTGAAGGTCTATACAGAATGGATGGGAGAGCTTGCCGTTGAAACACTGGTTCAAGGGATGAATGAAAAATCTCCTGTTTCAAGAAAGATAATTGTCGGAACGGATCTCATCTTGCGAGGATCGACGAACCCAATCAGTAAGTAATAGAATAAGTATAAATAAGAAAAAGAGTTGTGTATTTGTTACACCTTTTTTTCTTTTTTTGCTGAAATTCTTTTTTCTTTTCTTTGCTAGAAGTATGCTACAATATAAAACGACAGTAGTAAGTAGAAAGGAATAAATAAATGATTACATTAGGAATAGATACAGCCAATCAAACTTTAGCAGTTGGAGTGATCGATGATAATCACATTTTGGGTCAGGTACAAATCAATGTAAAAAAGAATCATAGTATCAGCTTGATGCCAACTATTGATCAATTGTTTTCAGCAATCCAATTGACACCCGATGCAGTTGATCGGATCGTTGTTTCGGCAGGACCTGGCTCCTACACAGGATTGCGGATCGGTGTGACTACAGCTAAGACATTAGCATATACATTAAAGAAAGAATTAGTCGGCGTATCAAGTTTGAAGGCTATTGCAACAAATTGTAGCGGAATTGAAGGGCTTATCGTGCCTATTTTCGACGCAAGAAGAAAAAATGTCTATAGTGCAATCTATCGTCAAAAGAATGGGAATCTTGAAACAGTGTTAGCAGATACACATATCTCGCTAGCAGAGCTGTTTGACCATTTAAAAGGATCGAATGAATCTATTTTGTTTGTCGGGGAAGACTGCCAAAAGTTCTCTGCAGAGATTGCTGAAAACTTACCAGAAGCAACAATCAATCGCCTTGCGGAATGGAACATACCTAATGGAGCGACTATAGCTAAAATGGGTGCCGCTGATGATCCTGTTGAAGATATCCAAAACTTTTTACCGCGCTACTTAAAGAAAGTGGAAGCAGAAGAAAAATGGTTAGAGACTCATAGTCCCGGAGAAGAAAGTTATGTTGAAAAAATTTAAAGCATATGCCAGAAGTTTGTTCTACGAAAAAAAGAGTTTCTCAACGAAAACTGTAGAAATAAAAGGACAAGCCTATCAGTTCAAAGAATTGAATCCGAATGATGTGAAAGATTTATTAGCGGTTGAACGTGCTGTATATGACGGAGAGCTGCCTTGGACAAAAAGTGCTTTTTTATCAGAAATGAAATCGCCTTTTTTAAATCTATATCTGGGAGTGTTTCAGGGAAACGAACTTATAGGCTTTATTGGTGCAAGAATCTTTGGGTTTGATTGCCATATCACGAATATTGCTGTTATCCCAACTTATCAACGAAAAAATCTTGGAACGAAACTGATTGACGAAATAGAAGATTTTGCTATAATGAATCGCTGTGAGACTCTTTCTTTAGAAGTCAGGATCAGTAATCAGGATGCGCAAAGACTCTATCGAAAATTAGGGTTCCAATCACGTAAAGTAAGAAAAGGCTACTATACTCAAACGAACGAAGACGCTTTAGACATGGTAAAATTTTTAGAAAATGAGTGAAACTAGTGATTTATAAAAAAAATAAGTTTAAACCAGAAGAGTTGGCGGAATGTTTATGGACCCTTTGCGAAGAAGCTTATGAATATGGGTCGCCTTGGACGAAGCGTCAGTTTTTAGCAGATATCCTTCAGCCGCATACTGATTATTGTATATTAGTCGAACATTCGACAATTCAAGGGTTTCTAAGTTATTCTAACGTAATGGATGAGACGGAAATCACAAATATCGCAGTGGCAAAAGCGATGCAACATAGAGGTTGTGCGCGAACTCTGTTAAGATTTTTATTGGCTGAAGAGAAAAAAGCGGGCACGTATACAGTCTTTTTAGAAGTAAGACTATCCAATACACCCGCCCGAAAACTTTATGAATCAGAGAAGTTTCGGATGTTAGGTAAACGAAAATCTTATTACCACAATCCGGTAGAAGATGCGATTATTATGAGTACAAAGTTAAAAACGGAGACGATAAAATGAATGAAGAATTGATTCTGGCAGTTGAATCAAGTTGTGATGAAACGAGCGTAGCGATCGTAAGGAACGGAAACGAGATCTTATCGAATATTGTTGCCTCACAAATAAACAGCCATAAGCGGTTTGGCGGTGTCGTACCTGAAGTTGCAAGCCGTCATCATGTAGAACAGATCACTTTATGTATTGAAGAAGCAATGACAGAAGCGAAAGTCACAGTTGAAGAGTTAAGTGCTGTAGCAGTTACGTATGGACCAGGTCTAGTCGGTTCATTATTGATTGGAATTTCTGCTGCTAAGGCATTTGCTTGGGCAAATCATTTGCCGTTGATCCCTGTCAACCATATGGCAGGTCATATCTATGCTGCTCGGTTCGAAAAACCATTTAAATTTCCATTACTTGCGTTACTAGTCAGTGGTGGACATACAGAACTAGTTTACATGCAAGAAGATGGCGACTACGAAATCATTGGAGAAACGAGAGATGATGCAGCTGGTGAAGCGTATGATAAAGTAGGTCGTGTCTTAGGCTTGAGTTATCCAAGCGGCAAGGAAATCGATCAACTAGCCCACCAAGGTCAAGATGCGTATCACTTTCCACGAGCAATGATCCATGAAAATAACTATGATTTCAGTTTTAGTGGGTTAAAAAGCGCATTTATCAATCTTGTGCACAATGCAGAACAACGTGGTGAAAAACTTGATAAAAATGATTTAGCTGCCAGTTTTCAGGCAAGTGTGATCGACGTTTTGGTAAACAAAACGATTCGAGCCTGTCAAGAGTACCCTGTGAAGCAACTAATCGTCGCTGGAGGAGTAGCCGCTAATCAGGGATTAAGAGAAACACTTGAACAAACGCTAACTGAAACCTTACCAGAGATAGAATTATGTATCCCACCATTAAGACTTTGTGGGGATAATGCAGCAATGATCGGAGCAGCTGCACATGTCGAATTACAAAAGAAACATTTTGCAGACTATCGATTGAATGCAGACCCTAGTTTGATATTGAATTAAAACGTATCTATCAAGGCTTTGCCGCTCCCACCGTTTATGCGTTTTTAAAGAACGTGGAACAAAAGTGTTTCTTACTTTTGTTCCACGTTCTTTCCTACGTTTAGTCAAGTACTTTTTTCTATTGGTTTTTATCAAGAAAAAAGTATACGAAATAAGCCTAATAAATT